>NZ_JBYSXG010000039.1:0-46289 GCF_058782005.1 Sphingomonas sp. FW306-1B-B10E | reverse complement strand
CCCCCTGCCCCTCCCTTTCAGGGAGGGGAATAGGATAAGCCGGACCGCGCTCCTCATCGAGCTGCTGCTCGCGCTCGCCGTGGTGGCGAGCGTGGTCTCGACGGCGCTGACGTTCCGCAACACCGGCTATCTGCCTCAGCCGTTCGTGTTCGATACCAACGACACGTTCATGGACTGGTTCAACACCGCCTATTGGGCCAACCGTCCTGGCGCGTATGACGTCTGGCGGAGCATCTATCCGCCGCTCTCGTTCGTCTTCCTCGATTTGTTCAGCCTGCCGGGCTGCTACCTCTCCTCGCCCTTTTATGCCCGCGATTGCGACTGGCTCGGTACCGCGACGATCCTGGCCTTCTATGTGCTCGACGTCGTCCTCGTCTGGCTGAGCTTCCGCCGCGCCGATCCGCGCACCGCGCCGATGCGGACGATCGGCTTCGGGCTGGGCCTGCCTTTGCTGTTCACGCTCGAGCGGGGCAATCTGATCCTCGTCGCTTTCGCCTGCTTTGCGATCGCGCACGGGCCGCTGGTGACGCGCGGGCCGTGGCGCTGGATCGCCGCGGCGGCGACGATCAACTTCAAGCCCTATCTGCTGCTGCCCGTACTCGCCCACGCCGTTAAGCGCGACTGGCGGTCGCTCGAGCTGATGGGGATCGCGACGATCTTTCTCTACCTCGTCACGCTGGCGATCGTCGGCGCCGGGACGCCGATGGAGCTGGTCGCGAACACCGCCAATTGGGTCGTGTTCCAGAGCGGGCAGGTGTGGAACGAGATCCATTATTCGACCAGCTACGCCCCGCTGCTGCTGGTCCGGAACGCGCAGGTTCCGATCCTCCAGTTCGTGCCGTCGCGCACCGTCGAGACGATCGAGTTCGTGGTGCCGATCGTGATCCGCGCAAGCCAGGCCATCGCGCTGCTTGCGCTGGCGGGGGCCTGGCTCCAGCCCAAGGCGCTGCCGCTTCACCGCGTGTCGATCCTCCTGCTCGCGGCGTATCTGGTGACGCAGTCGCCGGGCGGCTACACCCAGACCTTCCTGCTGTTCCTCGTCCTGCTCGAGCGGTGGAAGGGCGTTGGCCCGATCGTGGCGATCGTCTGCGCCTATCTGCTGTGCCTCGTCGCCGATTGGCCGCTGTCGACGGTGCTCGAGCTGTCGACCAACTCCTGGCTGAGCGGCCGGCCGGTTACTCCGAGCTTCGGGCTGGCGGTCGGCCACTTCGTCCGGCCGGGGCTGGTCGCGCTGATCCTGTGGGCACTCGCGCTCGACAGCATCGTCCGCGTGGTCTGCGCGCATCGCAGCCACCGCCCCTCGCTCGGACTGGTCCCGGCATGATCTTTGAACAGGATCTGACGGCGATCGACGCGGCGCTCACGCCATTGTGGCCGCGACTGTCGGGCGCGCGGATCTTCATGACCGGCGGCACCGGGTTCATCGGCCGCTGGATGCTGGAAGCGCTGGCGCGCTCGGGCGTGGACACCGAGGTGACGGTGCTCAGCCGTGACCCCAAGGCGTTCGCGATGCGCGTGCCGCACCTCGCCGCGCGCTTCCATTTGGTCGCGGGCGACGTGACCGCCTTCGCGGCGCCCGGCACCTACAGCCACGTTCTTCACGCCGCGACCGATGCGAGCGCGGCGCTGAATGCGAACGATCCGCGGCGGATGTTCGACACGATCGTCCAGGGCACGCGTAACGCCCTCGACCTGGCGACCGCCAACAAGGCGCGCTTCTGCTTCCTCAGCTCGGGGGCGGTCTATGGCGCCCAGCCGCACGACGTGACTCATGTCGGCGAGGATTGGCGCGGTGGCCCCGATCCGTGCGACCCACTCTCCGCTTATGGCGAAGGCAAGCGTGCGGCGGAGATGCTGTGCGCGATCTACGCCAAGCAATTCGGGCTCGACATCGTCAACGCCCGCATCTTCGCGCTGCTCGGGCCACTGCTCGCGCTCGACACGCATTTCGCCGCAGGGAACTTCATCCGCGACGCGATGGCAGGCGAGACGATCCGCGTCGTCGGATCGGGCGAGGCAGTGCGCTCCTACCTCTATGCCGCGGATCTCACGGTCTGGCTGTGGACGCTGCTGATTGCGGGCAAGCCGGGCACCGTGGTCAACATGGGCTCAGAGGAGGCGGTGTCGATCGCCCAACTCGCGCACCGCACCGCGACGTTGCTCGGCGGTCCCGGCGTCGAGGTCCTCGGCCGCCCCGATCCCGGCTGGAACCCCGGCCGCTACGTACCTTCGACCGCGCGTGCCCGCGCCGAGCTCGGCGTCGCCGCCACGGTGCCGCTCGACGAGGCGATCCGCCGCACCGCGCTCTCCAACGGATGGAAACCATGACCTTAGTGAAACTCGCCGACTGGGTGGCGGACACGCTCGCCGCGCACGGCATCGATCATGTCTTCATGATCACCGGCGGCGGCGCGATGCACCTCAACCACGCGCTCGGCACCCACCCGAAGCTTGCCACCACGTTCACGCATCACGAGCAGGCGCTGGCGATGGCGGCCGAGGCCTATTATCGGCTGACCAACAAGCTGGCGGTGGTCAACGTCACGTCGGGGCCGGGTGGGACCAATGCGATCACCGGCGTCTACGGCGCGCATGTCGATTCGATCGGCATGCTGGTGATCTCGGGCCAAGTGAAGACCGAGACCACGGTCCGCGCCACCGGCCTGCCGCTGCGCCAATTCGGCGATCAGGAGCTCGATATCGAACCGATCGTCCGCCCGATCACCAAATATGCAACGATGGTCACCGACCCTTTGAGCATACGCTACCATCTCGAAAAGGCGCTTTATCTCGCCACTTCGGGGCGGCCGGGGCCGGTGTGGCTCGATATCCCGCTCGACGTGCAGGCGGCGAAGATCGATCCGGCGCAACTCGCCGCGTTCGATCCCGTCGAGCTCGACGAACCGTGGAAGAAGACCGATCTCGGCGCGGCGGCCATCGCGATCCTCGAAAGGCTTCGAACCGCCGAGCGCCCGGTCATATTCGCCGGCAGCGGGGTGCGACTGAGCGGTGCGCATGCAGATTTCCTGCGCCTGATCGAAAAACTCGGCATTCCGGTGGTCACCGGCTGGAACGCGCACGACGTGCTGTGGAACGCGCATCCGCTCTACGCCGGGCGCCCCGGCACGGTAGGCGACCGCGGCGGCAACATGGTCACGCAGAGCGCCGACTTGCTGCTGATCCTCGGCAGCCGGCTGAACATCCGGCAGGTCAGCTACAATTGGAAAGCCTTCGCGCGCGAGGCCTACAAAATCTGGGTTGATATCGACCCGCTCGAACTGCGTAAGCCCACGGTCTCGCCCGACATGCCGGTGGTCGCCGACCTCGCCGACTTGATCCCCGCGCTGCTCGAAGCTCCTTATCAAGGGCCAAGTCCGGCGCACGCCGAATGGCTGGAATGGTCGCGCGAGCGCGTCCGGCGCTTTCCGGCGATGCTCCCCGAATATCGCAACCACGGCCCTGCCGTGCACCCCTATGCCGCGATGGAAGCACTGTTCGAACGCCTCGACGAGAACGACGTCATCGTCACCGGCAACGGCAGCGCCTGTGTAGTCAGTTTCCAAGTCGCCGAGGTGAAGCGCGGCCAGCGGTTGTGGACCAATTCGGGCTGCGCGACGATGGGCTATGACTTGCCCGCCGCGATTGGGGCCTGCGCCGCGACCGGCGGCACGCGGCGCGTCATTGCGATCGCCGGCGATGGCAGCATCATGATGAACCTCCAGGAGATGCAGACCATCGCCGGCTACGGCCTCCCGGTGAAGGTCTTCCTGATCAACAACAACGGCTATGTCTCGATCTTCCAGACCCAACGCAACTTCTTCAACGGCGTCGAGGTCGGCGGCGGGCCTAAGAGCAACGTCACCTTCCCCGATTTCTCCAAGGTCGCGGCGGCATTCGGCTTCGCTTATTTCCGCGCTGAAACGCACGACGACCTTTCCGCCGCGATTGCCGGTGCGCTGGCGACCGAGGGACCGGTGGTCTGTGAGATCGTGGTCGACGAGCATGTCGGCTTCGCTCCCAAGCTCGGCGCCAAGGCACATCCCGACGGGCGGATCACGTCGCCGCCGCTCGAGGACCTCTCTCCCTTCCTTCCCCGCGAAACGCTGCGCGAGAATATGCGGATCGCGCTGCTGGAGGAGGAATGATGCAGCGGATCGCCGGGGTGCGGGCGCATGTCGGCGGACGGCCGCTGCGCTTCCTGATCGCAGGCGGCCTCAATACGCTTGTCGGCCTGACTTTCTATCCGTTTCTGCTATGGGCAGTGCCGCCGATGCGTACGCACTATCTGCTGGCGCTGGGCATCGCGCAGGTCGCCTGCCTGCTCTTCGCTTATCTCACCTATAAATACGGCGTCTTTCGCACCGAGGGGAACGTAGCGCGCGAGTTCGGCGCTTTTTCGGGCTTCTACCTGTTCAATTATGCCGCCAATTGGGCGATCCTGCCGCTGCTCGTCGAAACCGCCGGCGCACACCCGTCGATGGTCCAGACCGGCTTCAACCTGGTCGTCATCGCCACCAGTTGGCTCTGGCACAGTCGCGTGACTTTCCGTGCGGCGGAGCGTCCGGCATGACTGCCGAATTCCTCCACCGCTCGTGCCCGCTGTGCGGCGCGACCGATACACGCCTCGAAGCGCAGAGCCGCCGCCGCGCCGAGACGCTCGGCTTCGCGGAGCTTCGCAACCATTGGTCGGGGCTGACCGAAAAACCCTTTTTCAGCTATCACCGCTGCGCCGGGTGCGGGCTGCTGTTCAACCCGATCTATTTCGACGAGGCGCAGCTCGCCGAACTCTATGCCGACATGGCGCCGAACATGCACGTCGTCGCCGACGATGCCATTGTCGCCACGCAAAAGCGCTATTTCGATCGGGCGGCGGACTTTGCCACGCTGAGCGGGGGCTATCTGGAGATCGGCCCCGATGCCGGCCATGTCGTCCGGCAGGCGGCCAGCGCGGGCAGTTTCGACCATTTCTGGCTGTTCGAGCCCAACCGCGCCATCTGGGACGCACTTCGCTCCGCGACGGGGGGCAGGCCGACGACGCTGCAGGGCGAAATGCACGACATCTCGATCGTGCCCGACGGTTCGATTGGGCTGGCGGTCATGATCCACGTGCTCGATCACATGCTCGATCCGCTGGCAATGCTGACCCAAATCCGCGCCAAGCTGGCGCCGGACGGCGTATTGATGATCGTCACGCACAACGAAAGGTCGCTGCTGCGCAAGGTGATGGCCGCCCGCTGGCCACCCTTCTGCCTCCAGCATCCCGAAGTCTACAATCCCAAGACGATGCGCGCGTTGCTCGGCAAGGCGGGCTTTGGCGACGTCGCGGTGGAGCGCAGCCTCAATTACTTCCCGATCGATTTCCTCGCGCTCAATGCCGCCTGGGCAATGGGGCTCAAGGTCGACCGCCTACCGTTGCCGGCGAAGGCGGTGGGCGTCCGTCTCGGCAACATCCAGACATTCGCCCGTGCGTCCGATGCTGTCGGATGACACGCGGGATCGCCAGGTGGGAAGCGGGTCATGAGCTTACCGGCGCGGACGACCGCTAGCGCCTGATCGAAGGCGTTTTTGGAGCCGCTTCCTTTTGCCGAAGATGGGGCGGCCCTTGCGTTTCTTGAGATGAAGAAGACCCGTCGCTGGCGCGATCAGCGACGTGGCACGGCTTTCCCCTACGCGCCGAACTCGGCGAACGCGCAGAAGGGTTGATGGGGAAAGCGCTGAAGCTTGAGGTTGTTGAGGCCGAACACCTCCAAAACCGCCTGGGTCTCGCCCGGAAAATGCTTGCAGACCAATTCGTCGAAGACCAGCAGCGAGCCCTTGACCAGCCGTGGCAGGATCATTTCCAGCGCCGCACGGGTCGGCTGGTAGATGTCCATGTCGAAGATTGCCATCGCGACGATGGCGTGCGCATTCTCGTCGAGCCACCGGGGCAGCGTTTCGACGACATCGCCTTTCACCAGTTCGAACTTCTGAACCTGGGGGATCGGCGAGAAGCTCTCCTGCAACGCCAGGATCTCGGCGAGCTCGACCTCATAGCCGGTCGAGGTGGAATAATCGCCGTCGCTGGAGAAGCCGCCATCGGCCTCGTGCACCCCGCTGAAGCCGCTGAACGTGTCGAAGCCTATGATCGTGCGCGAATGGTTGTACGGCTCATGAATTCCGCGGAGGTTGCACAGCGTCGCCATGGTCGCGCCCCAGTGGACGCCGAATTCGCAGATGACTCCGGGGACGTTGACGATCCGCCGATATAGATGATCCTCGTACAGCAGCCGCGACAGCACCTGGCGCTTCATGAATACGGTGCTGTGGTGATTCCAGTGCGACCCGAAGCCGCCCTCGCGGTGGCGGGCGCGGGCAAGCGCGTAGAGGCGCGCGTCGTTGTCCGCCTCGTTGTCGCTGCGCTGGGTGAATTCCCCCGATAGTTTCCTCAGCACGCTCCCTGTCTCCCGTGACATGCCTGATACTCCGCGATCTGCTCAAGCGTGATCGCCCGCGCGTCCTCGCCGCCGCCGAAGGCCTTGTGCCATTCGGCGATCCAGGCGAGTGCCCGATCGAGCCGCAGCACCGGTTGCCAGCCGAGCGCGGCGCGCGCCTTGGAGCTATCGAGGCGCAGCAGGCCCGCCTCGTGGCGTCGCGGACCGGTGTCCGCGAGCGCTGGAACGCCCTCGCCCCAGGCCGCGCGCATACGGTCGACGATCCACGAGACCGGCCGCGCATCCTCGTCGGACGGACCGAAGTTCCAGGCGTCGGCGAATTGCCGTTCGCCGGCGAGGAGCCGCTCGGCGATCCGGAGATAGCCGCCGAGCGCTTCGAGCACATGTTGCCAGGGGCGCACTGCGTCCGGCGAGCGGATCAGCGGCGCGGCGCCGGCTTCTAATGCTCGGACGAGGTCCGGCACCAGTCGGTCCTCGGCCCAGTCGCCGCCGCCGATGACGTTGCCCGCGCGCACCGTGGCGAGCGCCGGCCCATCGGCGAAGAACGAGCTGCGATACGCCGCCGCGACCAGCTCGGCGCAGCCCTTGCTGCTGCTGTACGGATCATGCCCGCCCATCGGATCGCTCTCGCGATAGGGCCACACCCATTCGCGATTGTCGTAGCATTTGTCGCTGGTGACGCAGACGATCGCCTGGACGCCGGGCGCGCGGCGGGCGGCTTCGAGGAGATGCACCGTGCCCATCACGTTGGTGGCGTAGGTCTCGACCGGCTCGCGATAGGACAGGCGCACCAGGGGCTGCGCGGCGAGGTGGAAGATGAGTTCGGGCCGCGACGCTTCGACCGCAGCGCGCACCGCCGCCAGGTCGCGGATATCGCCCTCGTGATGCGCGACCAGTTCGTCGATGCGTGCTGCGGCGAACAGGCTCGGGTTGCTCGGCGGCGGCAGCGCGAAGCCGGTGACCTCGGCGCCGAGCGCATGGAGCCACAGGCTCAGCCAGCTGCCCTTGAAGCCGGTATGTCCGGTGACCAGCACCCGGCGCCCGCGCCAGCCGGTCACCAGCGCTTCCACGGCGCTTCGCCCGACTTCCACAATTCGTCGAGATAGAGCTTGTCGCGCAGGGTATCCATCGGCTGCCAGAAACCGTCGTGGCGATAGCCCATCAACTCGCCGCCGCGCGCGAGCCGTTCGAGCGGGCCGGCTTCCCAGACGGTGTCGGGGCCGTCGACGAGGTCGAGCACAGAGGGGTCGGCGACGAAAAACCCGCCATTGATCTGTCCGCCATCGCCGGCGGGCTTCTCCTTGAAGTCGACGACCTTGCCGGCATGGAATTCGAGTGCTCCGAAGCGGCCCGGCGGCGACACCGAAGTGATCGTCGCGCGCAGCCCATGCGCCTTGTGGAAATCGACCAACGCGCCGACATCGATATCGGCGACGCCATCGCCATACGTGAAGCAGAACGGCTCATCGGGATCGAGATAGGGCCGGATCGCGGCGAGCCGGCCGCCAGTCATCGTCGTCGCGCCGGTCTCGACCAGGGTGATCCGCCACGGCTCGCTGCGGGCGTAGTGCACCTCCATGCCGTTGCCGCCGCGCAGGTCGATCGTCACATCCGAGGTGTGAAGGAAGTAGTTCGCGAAGAACTCCTTGATCAGATAGCCCTTATAGCCGAGGCACACGACGAAGTCGTTGAAACCGCTCGCCGAATAGATCTTCATGATGTGCCAGAGGATCGGCATCCCGCCGATCTCTACCATCGGCTTCGGCCGCACCGACGTCTCTTCGCCGAGCCGGGTGCCCAGACCGCCGGCCAGGATTACGGTTCGCATCGTTACTCCACGTCATCACTTCAGCACGATGACGTACCCATTCTCCGCAAGCCGTAAGCCGGTCGCCGATTCCTGGACGCAGCACGGCCTGTTGCTCGTGATCCTGCTGGTCGCGGCGGCGCTGCGGGTCCGCGGGATCGGCTTCGGACTGCCCGCGCTCAACGATCCCGACGAGCCGCTGTTCATGATGACTGCGATCGAGATGCTGCGGAATCACAGCCTGAACCCGGGATGGTTCGGACATCCGGGCACGATCACGCTCTACAGCCTCGCGCTGGTCGATCTCGGGGTCGGCGGCGTCGGTATCGCCACCGGCCGCTATGCCGATGCCGACGCGTTCGTCCGCGCGGTCTATGCCGATCCTGGAATCCTCTTCCTTCCGGCCCGCCTGATGGTCGCCAGCTGCGGCGTGTTCTGCGTCTATCTGACGTGGCGGCTCGGCACGCGGATCGGCGGCACGGCGACCGGACTGCTCGCCGCCGCGTTCCTCGCGGTCAACGCGGTGCATATCGACTATTCGCAGCTCATCCGCACCGACATCCAGGCCAGCGGTTTCATGCTGCTCTGCTTATCTGCCTCGCTCTCGATCGCCGAGAAGGGCAGGCTACGCGACTATTTGCTGGCCGGCCTCCTTGTCGGCCTCGGCTGCGCGACCAAATGGCCCGCGGCAGTGATAGCGATCAGCCCAATCGCCGCGGGCATCTGGCGCGTCGCCCGGGGGCATTCCGACACGCGCAAGCTGTTGCTGTTTGCCGGAGCCGCCGCGACCGCCCTGTTCCTCGCCTCACCCTTCCTCCTGCTCGACTACCCCGTCGTCCTGCGCAACCTCGCCGGCGAGGCGCGTCCCGTGCACCCCGGCGCGACCGGCGGCGGTTTGCTCCCGAATCTGCTCTGGTATCTGGCGAACCCGCTGCGCGAATCCTTCGGCGCGGCCGGCCTGCTGCTCGCGGCGATCGGCACGGCGCTGCTGGCTGGACGAAATCGCGCCGCGCTGATCGCGCTGCTGCCCGGTGTCGCGGCGTTCGGCTTGCTGATCTGCATCCAGGCCCTGCGGTGGGAGCGCTGGCTCGTCCCGCTTCTACCCTTTGTCGCAATCATGTCGGGATATGCCGTGAACGTGCTTGCGAATCTTCTGCGATCGCGCACCGGCCGGCGCCTGCATCTCTCGGAACCGCTCGCCGCGTTGCTGCTGATGCTGCCCATGCTGCACGCGGCACATCTCCGCGCGACCGCGCGCGCCAACGATACGCGGCAGATCGCATCCGCCTGGATACGCGCGAACGTTCCTCGCAATACCACGATCCTCGTCGAGCACGCTGCAATCGACCTCGTCTCCGGCCCCTGGAAATTGCTGTTTCCGCTCGGCAGACCCGGATGCGTCGATGCCCGAGCGATGCTCGCCCAGCGCATTCGTTACGCGGATGTCGAAACACTACGCTCGGGCACGCCGATCATCGATGTCGGCAGCGTCGCGCGGTCTCGTCTCGGCACGTGTCGCGCGCGATACTCGATCCTGACGCACTTCGATCGCTACCGGGACGCGCAGCAAACCTTCGCTCCCGAATGGCAACGCTACCAGCTGTTGGTCCGGGGAAGCGTCCTGCGCGCCGTCATCGCACCTCAGCAGGGCAAAAGTGGCGGCCCTACGGTCTATATCTTTGAACGGGAGTCGCGGCCGGGAGGGTAAAGTGCAGAGAAAATCGAACTGATGATAGGTGAGGCCGGCTTGATTCAGACACAAGCGGATGGAGCGTGGTGGAATTCATTGTGGCTATGGGGACTCCTTTGCTTCAGATCCCGCATCCGCCGCGCGGCTATACTGGATCTTGAACTCGTCGGGATTGCGCCCGGTGTCGAAAATCGCCGCGCTGCGCTGTAGGCCGAACCTGCCGAGCCCCTCGCCCAGGCTGTCGCGTTCGAGTGCTTGCCAGACCGGCCGGAACGAGGCGGTCGCCGGATCCGCGTCGACGATCCCGCGCACTTCGCACACGGTTGCGGCGCAGCTGATATCGAGCCGATGCCGACCGCCGACATAGGGAATGGCGCGCATCACGTCGCGGATCGCCGCCTCGCTGCGACCGGCCCATTCCTGCTCGCGCGTCTCGTGCGCGAGGCGATAGCTCTGCTCGTCCGCGAGCGTCGCGTCGGCATCTGTGGCGACGACTGCCAGTCGCACCGGCCTGTGTACGGGCGCCGCTATGGCAGGGACGCGCGGCGGCGGTGCGCTGGTCGCGATCCTGACCACCCCGTCCTCACCCGGCACAGCGCTCCCAGGTTGCAGCACCCACCGGAGCCCGACGAGCAAGAGCGCAACCAGCAGCGCAAGAAATGTGGAACGCGCGCGAGTCATAAGGCTCACCCTTTTGCTGGACCGTCGATCCGGGGCGCCCGGCGCGCGCCGAACGCCCCGTGCGCACAGGCGCGACTCAGGGCGCGCCGGTTCCGAAGTAGATGTCGCAATTGCCCGACCCGCTGTTCAACCGCATCTGCAGCTGGACGAAGGTCGCGCCGCCATTGACCCACTGGAGACCCGGCGAATAGCCTTGGCACCCGCTCAGCGTCGGATTGGGCACCGACACCGGCGCGGTGATCGTCGTCCATGGGCCGTTCGGGCTGCCGCTGGCGCTCTTCGAGATGACCGTGCCGTTGCCCGTGACGCTGCCAGCCGCGTTGCGGAAATACTGTCCCATCCACAGCAGCGGTCCGCCCGGCAGCGCCTTGACCACGGGCGTGGCGCGCCAGAAGCGTCCGTCGGCATGCTGCATCACGGTGCCGATCGTATTGTCGGCACCGTAGTTCCAACCGTCCGCCGAGGTCTTGTAATAGCTTCGGCAATGGTCCGCGCCCGCCAGGCCGCAGACTTCATACGTCATCAGGAACTGCCCCGATCCGTCGGTCAGCTTGACCACGACCGGCATGCCCGGCCGGCGTGGGTCGGTCCCCGCACTGCCCATCAGCGCGACCAAATTGGTGCGATCCACCCAGGTTGCGCCATTGTCGTAGCTGCGGATCTTCATGAGCTTCTGGCTGCAGCAGGCGCTAGTCTCGTCCGCATAGGTCATGACGAGCGCGCCGTCGCTCGCGATCGAGAAATTGGGTTCCCAGAAGCCCTGGCTGTTCGAAGCGGTCACCGGCGTCGACAGGTAGGACCAGTTGCGACCGTTGTCGGTGCTCCGGTAGATCTTGATCTTGCTGCGGCAGGTCGCGCATTTCGACGTGTCGACATCGATGCCGAGGATGAGGTTGCCGTTGGGCAGCACGATGAAGTCCGGGCTGCTGGTGTGCAGCGGCGCGAACTCGGGGTCGTCGATCAGGCCGACGGGCGCGAACGACGCGCCGTTATTGGTGCTGGAGAAGACCCGCACCCGGTAATCGGTGGGAAAGAGCAGGACCGTGGCGATCAGCTCGCCGCTCGGCAGCAGGCGAACCCGCGGGTAGCGCGCATTCGCCTGAAGCAGCGTCTGCGCATTCGCGGCAACGCTGGTCAGCCCGAACAAGGCCATCGCCGCCAAAAGGGCGCACCGCCCGAGCATTTGCTTGATAGGTTGAAACCATGATCGTTGGGTCATCTCGCTCTCCTGTTCCCGCTGGTCTCAGAGAAGCGTCAGGTGCGGGTCCCGCCGCTTGCTGATGAGACGCGCCAGAACAGGCGCCTTGCATGTCCGATATATATTATTTTTGGTGGCCGCCGCTTCGCGTGAACTCTTTTACTATATGGCCCCATTTCAGGTGAGAGTTTGTCTTGCGCGCGCGTCATATGGGCGAGGCGAAGAGGACGATGACGCAAGCACCCAAGGCCCTGAAGGAACGATTCTATCGCGACCTGCGGCCGGCGCTCATCGCGTTCTTCACGCGCCGCGTCGGCAATCGGGTCGAGGCGGAAGATCTGGTGCACGACGTCTATGTGCGTCTGGCGAGCTCGCCCGAGTTCGAGGTGCGCGATCCGCAAGCCTATGTCTTCCAGGTCGCGGCCAATCTGGTGCGGGACCGGGCGCGGCGCGCGGACGTGCGCACCCGCTATCTCGAAGCGGCGAAGCACGACGACCTGGCGCAGATCGAGACGATCGATCCGCACCGCATCGCCGCCGACCGCGAGACCTTGGCCGCATTGGTCAAGGCGCTCGAGGCGCTGCCGGAACGCACGCGCCGGATCTTTCTTCTGTATCGATACGAGCAAGTCAGCCGCCAGGCGATCGCCGATACCTTCGGCATCTCGATGAGCGCGGTCGACAAGCACGTCCACAAGGCAGTCGTCCGCCTCAGCGCACGGTTGGGAGGAACTGATGACTGAGATCCAAGCCTCCCCCCCCTTCACGAGAGAGGAAGAAGCGGCGGCCTGGTGGCTCAAGCTCGAGGCGAGCGACGGGCATCTCACACCCGAGCAGGCCCATGCGTTCGACGCATGGCTCGCTGCGGATCCCGCCAACGACATGGCCCTGCAGCGGTGCGCGACGGCGTGGAACGACCTGGAGGCGCTCGCCGCCGCGCCGGAGATGGTCGCGATGCGCGCCGATGCGCTGGAGCATATGCGTCGCGCCAACCAGCGCCGCTGGGCCAAGCCGTTCCGTCTCGGCAAATTGCCCTACGCCGCGGCGGCGGCGATGGTGCTGTCGCTCGGCGGTATCGCCTGGTATTTCAGCGCGCCCGCCGCGGAGCAGCTCGCGACGGGCACAGGCGAACGCCGGGTGCTCGCGCTGGCCGACGGCTCGCACGTGTCGATGGACGCGAAGACGCAGCTGGCGGTGACGTTGTCGAAGGATCAGCGGCGGCTGCAGATCGACGCCGGTCGCGCCAAGTTCGACGTCGCGGCAGAGCCGGGCCGTCCCTTCACCGTCGAGGCAGGCGGGCACATCGTCGTCGCGACCGGCACGTCCTTCTCGACCGAGCGCGCGGACGGCAAGCTGCACGTCATCGTCTATGAAGGAAAGGTCGTGGTCCTGAACGGGACGATGCCCGATCCGCAGACGTTGCTGGCGCTCCGCAACCGTCCCACCGCCGCCGTGGCGGCCGTGCTTTCCGGGCAGGAGTTCGTCGTCGCGGACGGTGCGCCGCGCGGCGTGGTGCACAGCGACCTTCCCGGATCGTCGAGCTGGGAAAGCGGAGTCCTCGAATTCATCGAGGAGCCGCTGGCCGACGCCGTGGCACAGCTCAACCGCTATTCGAGCGAGGCGATGGTCGTGACCGACGCGCGGGCTGCCGCGATCAAGATCGACGGCGTGTTCAGGGCGGGCCAGACTGATGCCTTTCTGGAGGCAGTGTCGCGCGTCTATCCGGTGCGGACGCGGCGCCGCGCGGACGGCACGATCGAGATCTCGTCCCGCTGAACCAAAAATCTGATGCAAGTTCGCGGAGGTCGCGCGTCTTCCGCTATGGGACCACCAAAAGGTGGCCGATCGGGAGGGGAGTATGCGAGGCGCCGTTCGCGCCATCAGGTTCGCGCTGGGCACGAGCGCCTGCGCGCTCGCGCTCGGCCCGTCTCCTGTCCTCGCCCAAGCGGCACCCTCGGCCGAGCAGCGCTATAGCTTCCGCGTGCCGCGCCAACCGCTCGACGCGGCGCTGCGGTCGGTCGCCCGCACGGCGCGGGCCCAAATCCTGTTCGACCGCGAGCTTGTCGCCGCGCTGCAAAGCCAGCCGCTGAACGGCGACTATACCGTGCGCCAGGCGCTCATCCGCGTGATCGGCTCCGCGCCGCTGACCGTCGAGCAGAGCGCCCATGGCGTGTTCACCGTCCGCCAGGCGACACGCCCCACCTCACCGCCTCCGGCCGCAACGCCGCCGCCCCGCGCACGGCCGAACGATAGTCTTCCGGACGCGGCAGCCGAGGAGATCGAGCGCGAGCCGGCCGAGATCGTCGTCACCGGCTTCCGCCAGAGCCTCGAACGCGCCGCGGAGATCAAGCGCAGCTCGGTCGGGGTCGAGGACGCGGTCGTCGCCGAGGATATCGGCAAGTTCCCCGACCCGAGCACCGCCGCCGCATTGCAGCGGGTTCCCGGCGTGCAGGTCACCGTCGGCGGCAACAACGAGATTGCCGGCGTCGTGATCCGCGGGCTTGCCGACATCCTCTCAACGGTCGACGGCCGGGAAATCGTCTCCGCGGTCGGGCGCAGCTTCGCGCTGCAGGACTTGCCCGCGGTCGCACTGGCGCGGGTGAGCGTCATCAAGAGCAGCGCCGCCAATCTGATCGAAGGCGGCGTCGCTGGCATCACCGACCTGCGTCTCAACAAGCCGTTCGACTTCCGAAATCCGGCGGTGATCGTCACCGGACGCGGCAATTATTCTTCAAACGTCGAGCAACTGAACCCACAATTCGGTCTGCTGATCACCGACCGGTGGGACACAGGTGTCGGCGAGATCGGCGCGCTGCTTAACCTCAGCTACGCCTATTTCGATTACGCCCGCCCCAATTCCTACATCACCGAACAGCGCAGCCTGTCGGCCGCACCGTATCGGATCGCCGGCGTGGCCGGTCGCAACACTGCGGCGGGCAGTGTCGAATATGGTTGGTACGATCGCCCGCAGCTCAACGCAGCGCTGCAATGGCAGGCGAGCCCCGCGTTGCAAGTCTATGCCGATGCCCTCTTCACCGGCTATCGGTCCGACTACCAGACCGCGGTGATCGCCACGCCGTTGTTCTTCGGCGAGACGACGGTCGAGCAGTACGAAGTCGATCCCGACCATTGCTTCACCGCCCGGGTGACGCCGAGCGGCTACAATCCGAACGCGCTCGAGCTGGCGCGCGGGCTGATCTCCGCGAGCAACCCGAATGGCGGCTTCGCGGTCGAGCAGCTGTGCAACCTCAAGTCGGGCGTGTTCGACAACGCCCGAGCGCTCACCAGCACCCAGGCCCGCACGCTGCGCAGCTACAATTACCTGGCGGGCGGCGGGCTCAGATATCAAGACGGGCCCGACACCCTCGTCTTCGACATCGCCTATCAGCGCGCGACCAGCGAGGGCTCGGGCATCATCGTCGATGTCGGCAAGCGAGTCAGCGTCGAACTCCAGACCGATGTCGACCAAGGCAATATCCAAAGCCATCCCGGCAACCCGCTCGCGGATCCGAGCGGCTTCTTCCTGCGCAACGGCCTCAACCAGAATTTCAGCCGATCGGTGGGCGGGCTGACGCAGGCGCGGATCGACCTCACGCACGATTTCGACCGCGCATGGGGGGTCCTCGACAGGCTGCAGGCCGGTTTTCGCTATGCAGACCGCACCGGGCTGTTCAACCAGGCGGTGCTCAACCGCACCGTGACCGACCTGACCATTCCGGTCGCGGGAACCTTCCCCAGTGATTTTCTGGTGCGCGCACCGGGAATCTCGCGGATCAATAGCGGCGCGGACTTTCTCGTGCCGGATCCGGCATATCTGCGCTCGGCGGCAGGACGCGACACGCTGCGTAGCGTGTTCGGGGTTCCGCTCGGTGACCCTGCCTACCAGCCCGAGCGCCGCTTCGAAGCCGAGGAACGGACCTACGCCGCCTATCTCCAGCTCGGTTTCGCAGCGACGATCGGCGGGCCGGTATCGCTCGACGGGCTGGTCGGCGTCCGCCCGACCCGTACCGAACGCCGGATCGCCGGCGCGGGCCTGGTCAGCGGCGTGCTGGTGCCGCAGGTCGCCTACACCAGCGACACCGACGTGCTGCCGAGCGCGAGCACGCGCATCCGGTTCGGCGGCGGGCTGCAGGCGCGATTCAGCTACGCCGAGGCGATCCGCCGGCCCGAATTCTCGGCGCTGAATCCCGGGCTGAGCTACACCATCTCGACCAACCCGGCGACGCTCAACACCGGGACGGCGGGCAACCCGAGGCTGCGGCCGCAGAAATCGACCGGATTCGACGGCGCGCTCGAATATTATCGCGGGTCGAACTTCCTCGCCGTCGCGGGCTTTTCGCGCGACATCCGGGACCGCGTCATCACCGCCGCCTCGGCCGAGATCATCGACGGCTTCACCTACAATGTCAGCCGCCCGCGCAACATCGGCGAAGCGAAGCTCAAGGGGCTCGAAGTCAGCGGTCAGGCGTTCCTCGACTTCCTGCCGGGCGCGCTCTCCGGTCTCGGTGTCTCGGCCAACTTCACCCTCGTCGATTCCGAGGTAGGTGCGGGCAAGGGCGCGCGCCCCGACCCGCTGGCCGGGTTCGAGATCCAAGGGGTATCGCGCTACAATTACAATATCGGCCTGATCTACGAGAAGCGCGGGCTGTCGGGCCGTCTGATCTATACGCACCGATCGCGCTATTATGATGCCGATTTCACCGGCGCCGCCAGCGTCCGCCCGATCGACCCGAGCAGGGCCGAGGATCTGAGCTATACCCCGAGCTCGCTGCACTATGTGCGTCCGGGCGGGCGGCTCGACTTCAGCATCGGCTACGACTTGACCGACACGCTCCGCGTCGACCTGGGCGGCACCAACGTCCTGCGCAACACGCTGCGCGCCTATTTCGACGTCGACTTTCTCACCCACGACCGGCGCGAGGATGATTCGATCTACACGATCGGATTCCGCGCACGACTCTAGAGCCGAGCGGCCGTGGGCAGCGGAGCGGCGTACGCCATTCGCAAAAAAGATCTCCAACCTTCCTGGGCTCGCGCGTCTTACCCAGTGGCCTGACCAATTCAGGCCGCACGAAGCCGGCACGAACCGGCAGAACCGGGAGGGGAAATTGGCGCTTTATCTCGACAGGCTTTTGTGCGGCGCGTCCGCGCTGGCGATGATCACGACGGCCGGCACCGCTGCCGCGCAGGAAAGCACCGCCGCGGCCGGCGTTCCGCAGCAGGAGGCGGGGGCCTCGGACGACATCGTGGTCACCGGCTACCGGCAGAGCCTCGAAACCGCGCAGGCGATCAAGAAGAATTCGGACCAGATCGTCGACTCGATCGTCGCCGAGGACATCGGCAAGTTGCCCGATTCCACCGGCGCGGAAACGCTGGCGCGCGTCACCGGCGTCTCGGTGGAGCGCGGCACCGGCGAAGCGGCCGCGATCCGCGTGCGCGGCCTGCCCGACCTGACCACCACCTATAACGGACGCGAGCTGTTCACCGCCGAAGGGCGGTCGGTGGCGCTGCAGGACTTTCCGTCGGGCACGATCTCGCGCTTCGACGTCTACAAGACCGGCGCCTCCAACCTCATCGAGCCCGGCATCGCGGGCGAGATCGACGTGCGCTCGCGCAAGCCGTTCGACTTCAAGGGCTCGCGCGTCGCGGGCAGCATCACGGGGCTTCACTGGCAGAACTCGCAGCGTTTCGGCATCGACGCGAACCTGCTGCTGAGCACGCGCTGGAACACCGGCATCGGCGAGATCGGCGTGCTGCTCGAAGGCTCCTATACCGACAACAAGTTCACCGACGACATCCGCACCAACAACAACGCGATCCAGACGCGGCCCGCCACGATCACCGTCGGCGGCGTGGTGACGCCAAACACCTTCCCGAATGCGCAATATCCCGCGCTGCTGACCGTTCAGCCCGACGTCTCCAATCGCTTCCGCCCGTCGGTGGGCGCCGCGGTGCAATGGCGGCCGTCGCCTGATCTGGAACTCTATTATGATTTCCTGTTCCAGGGCTTCCGCGGCCGCGGCTTCGGCTATGGCCTTCAGATCCAGGCGGGGACCGGCGCGACGCTGTCGAACGTCACCTATTGCGAGGGCAGCACCACCCAGATCTGCAAGATGACGGCGACCGGCGGCAACGCGACCTCGGCTTATCAGGCAGGGCAGTTCTCGCAGACCGACACCTATCAGGGCGGCACCGGGTTCATCTGGACTCCCGGCCGCGCGCGCATCGCCGGCGATTTCGCGATCACGGATTCGGTCTTCACCTCGACCAACTTCCAGACCGCGCAGACCACGCTGACTACCGGCACCCGCGTGTTCGACTTCGACAATGCGGAAGGCGGCGGCGGCACCGCGCAAGTCACCGATATCGACCTGAGCAACCCGGCCAACTGGCGCTATTCGGGCTTCTCGCAGGCCAATTCGCGCAACCACGGACGAAGCTATCAGGCGAAGCTCGATGCCGATGTGCCGGTCGATCTCGGGCTGTTCGACAAGCTCCAGTTCGGCGTCCGCTTCAATGACCGCAGCGCCGATTCGGAAGCGCTTGCCGCCGATCCCCGGACGAACACCAGCCTGCTGAGCGGCACGATCAACGCCGGCACGCCGGGATCGCTGCTCACCGCGGCGCCGCTCGAACTCGTGCCGGTCGACCCCTCGTACAAGAGCGACCCGACCGACCATCCGACCACCTGGGTCACGCCGACGCGCGAGAGCGTGATCCATTATGCGGACTATATCCGCGCGATGGCGAACAACGCGCTGCTGCGCACCACCGGCATGCCGGCGCGGACGCGCAACTACGATTCGAGCGAGAAGTCCTATGCCGCCTATCTGCAGACGCATTATGCGTTCGATGTGGGCGGGGTGCAGATCGACGGCCAGCTCGGGCTTCGCGCCGTGCGGACCGAGACCGAGATCAACGGGCTGCAGACCACGGTTCGCTCGGGCGTGCGGACAATCGTGCCCATCTCGCGCAGCAAGACCTATGACGATTACCTGCCGAACGTCAGCGCGCGGATCCGCTTCTCGCCCGAATGGCAGGCGCGCCTCGCCTTCACCAAGACGCGGACCCGCCCGAGCTTCGGGCAGCTCAACCCGACGATCACGATCAATCCGCAGGCCGGCTGCACCGGCACCGGCTGCGTCGCCTCGGCGAGCGGCGGCAATCCCGATCTCGAGCCGATCAAGTCGACCAACTACGACGCCTCGCTAGAATATTATTTCTCGCGCTCGGGTTCGGCGACGGTGCAGGTATTCCAGCGCGACGTCGTTGGCTTCATCAACAACCGTACCTTGTCGTATCAGGATCCCGATCTCGGCACGGTCAATGTCAACCAGCCCGCCAATGGCGAAGAAGGCCGGATCCGGGGCGTCGAGGCCGGCTTCCGCACCTTCTTCAACTTCGCGGGAACGCCCGAATGGATGCGCAATTTCGGCGTGCTGGCGAACTACACCTATCTCGATCACTGGTCGGTGCTGTCGCAGTCGGTGCAGGCCACGTTGCCCGGCCGCCAGCCGATCACCAACGTCTCGAAGCACCTCGCCAACGCGCAGCTCTTCTACGAGAACAAGGACGTCTCATTCCGCGTTTCGTATAATTATCGCTCGTCGTTCCGCTTTTACAGCCAGATCGACGCGGCGGTGGGCACCTTGCCGACGTTCGAGAAGGGCCGCGGCGTGCTCGATTTGTCGGCGGGGATCAACCCGACCAGTAATCTATCGCTCACCTTCAACGCGTCCAACATCCTCACCAATCCGGCGCGCAACTTCCGCCAGTTCAACCGCGCCGGCGCGATCTACCCCTGGCAGGTCCGCTATCTCGAGACGGTGTACCGCCTTGGCGCGCGCTTCCGCTTCTGATCGGCGTGTCCCCCTTGGCCACGCCCTCCTCCTGGCAGCGTCGCACCCGCGTGGCGCGACGCTGCCTCTTTTTCTCAGGAGCCGCGGCACCGAAGACCGTCGCCGCAACCAACTAGTCCGACCGATCGAGGAATGCTTATGCCGGCACAGCTAACCAAAGCGCTCATCATCGCGGCCTGCGCCGTGCCCCTGCTCCTTCCGCACGCCGCTACGTCGCAACAGCGGCCCGAGCCGCAAACGGAAGCCAGGCTCATCGCCCGCTATTCGGACACGAGCCGGCTGGGCACCCCATGGGCGAAAGACCCTTCGGTCATCCGGCATGGCGGACGGTTCCTGATGTACTACACCGTTCCAGCTCCCCGCGAGAACCCGGTCGGCGTGCCCGATTTTCCGAAGGGGCTGGCGATCGGCATCGCCGAGAGCCGCGACCTCAAGAGCTGGCGCAAGGTCGGCGAAGTGCTTCCGGTCCAGGAGGTCGAGCGCAACGGCATCGCGGCCCCCGGGGCGGTCGTGATCCGCGGCAAGGTCCACCTGTTCTACCAGACCTATGGCAACGGACCGCGCGACGCGATCAACCACGCCTGGTCGAGCGACGGAATCCATTTCGAGCGCGACCCCGGAAACCCGGTTTTCCACCCCGATCCTGACGAAGCGAAATGGAGCGTCGGCCGCGCGATCGATGCGGACGCCTTCGTCCACGGCGACAAGCTGCTGCTCTATTACGCGACCCGCGATCCCGAATTCAAAGTGCAGAAGATCGGCGTCGCCGAGGCGCCGCTCGGCTCCCATTTCGGCAAAGGCGACTTCCGCAATATCAACAACGACAAGTCGATCCTCGAACCCGAGCTGCCCTGGGAGCGCAGCTGCATCGAAGCGCCGAGCGTCGTCCGCCACGGCGACAGGCTCTACATGTTCTACGCCGGCGGCTATAACAACGAGCCGCAGCAGATCGGCGTTGCGGTGAGCACCGACGGGGTGCGCTGGAAGCGGCTGTCGAACAGGCCGCTGCTGCCGAACGGGCGGCCGGGAAGCTGGAACGCCTCCGAATCAGGCCATCCCGGCATCTTCCAATATGGCGGCCGCACCTTCCTCTTCTTCCAAGGCAATGCCGACCGCGGGAAGACCTGGACTTTGGCCGCGACTGAGATCGGATGGGGTAGGGACGGCCCTTACCTCAAGAGATGAACCAGAACGGTATTGTTGGTTGCGCCCCGCGCCCTTGCTGCTCTGCGCTTTAGGCCGACGGCGTGCGGCTAGCTCAGGCGCAAACGACATATCGTGAGGCCGACCGCGCCAAACCGGGTGATCGGTCGTGGATGCCCAAGCATGTCAGCGCTCGAGACGTACCGCCAGACCTGCCTTGGCGATCGAGCTGTTATCTGGGTGCGTTGGGAGCGGAGGTCGCTCAAGGGCGACTTCGAGTGACCCGGGAGTCTTCGCTATCGGGGCGTTAGCTGCTGCCCTGGGTTCAAGGTGAACGGTCGTCCGGCTTTGGCATGGGCCATAGGACGCTGAACGGCAGATTGGGGCGCTCTGCTGACCGGCAGCCCCGCCAACACCTGCCAAGCGGCTTCCGGGCCGATAGCAGACTAGCGGCTATCAGAGAGATAAGTGCGATAGCTGCTGCTCGTCGCCGCGTGCGGAATTGGCGCTCCTGCATCCCCAACGATCGTTCTTGAGCGTGACAGCTACCTGGGATGCCGCTCTGCAGGGTGGCGGGTTTTGAGGTCAACGCGAAAGCTGCCCGAGCGGAAGCGCCAGAGCGCGCCCCGATCGCTGCACCGGCAAATAGAGCCCGTCCGAATCGAAACCTTGAACCACCGATGGAGTGGCTGAATCAGCGCCACGGTACCGCAGAATTCCACGGTTTTCTAGATATGTTCTAGTTATGTACTGGTGCCGCTTACAGGACTCGAACCTGTGACCCCCGCATTACGAATGCGATGCTCTACCAGCTGAGCTAAAGCGGCCCGTCCGAAGCGTCTCGCTCCGGAAGAAGCGCGCGCTTACCAGCAGGATCTCTGGCTGACAAGCGTTGCGATTTGGTTGCGGTGCTGCGGCGGCCACCCCCCCGCATCAATACCTAGCCCTCGGGCTTTACGCGTCGTTTACCACGCAGCGTGCACAACGCGCCCAAGGATCGGGCCGTTCGCCCGTTATGGAGCACGCGCATGGACATGGCTCGCGGTATCAATGAGCCCCTCGATTCGACCCCCACGGGATCGAACGACGACGCCGTCGCCGATCGCCCGCTCGACATCGGTGTCGACGAGCGACGCATGCACGTGCGCGCCTACAACCATTGGGTGTCGCTGCTCCACGGACGCGCCTACCCGTCGATCGAGGACCTCGATCCGGACAATATCGCCGATTTCGGCCCGCACAGCGTGCTGCTCGACTTTACGCGCGGCGTCGAGGATCCGACGATTCGCTATCTCGGCGGCATGCTGCGCGAGGAATGCGGGTTCACGCCGGCGATCCAGCGAATCGGCGAAGTGCCGAGCCGCTCGCTGCTGTCGCGGCTGACCGACCATTATCTCCAGATCATCGCGAATCGCGCCCCGATCGGCTTCGAGGCCGAGTTCGTCGGCCAGCGCGGGCACAACACGCTGTACCGCGGCATCCTGATGCCCTTCTCGTCGGACGGCGAGGCAATCGACTTCATTTATGGCGTGATCAACTGGAAGGAACTGGTCGACGCCGAGACCCAGGCGCGGCTCAATGCCGAGATCGAGGAATCGCGCCGCGCCGCGCCGGCGAACCCGGTCGCTGCCGCGGTCTGGGCCGATGGCCCGAGTGCCGGCTTCGACGCGCCCACGGCGACCGAGGCGCCGCTCGTCGCATCGAGCCTGGCCGACCATCTGCTGCTCGCGCGCGAATCGGCTGCCGCCGCCCGCGCGTCGGACACGCGCAGCCGCTCGGCACTGTATCGCGCGCTCAGCCGCGCCTATGATTTCGCGCGTGCCGCCGAGGAGGCGCCCGAAGATTATGCCGAGTTGCTCGGCGATGCGGGGCTGGTCGTCCAGGCGCGCGCGCCGATGACGCCGCCGGTCAAGCTCGTCTTCGGCGCCGATTACGACAAGACCCGGCTGACCGAGTTCGCCGCGGTGCTCAGCTATGCCCGCCGCCAGGACGTGCCGCAGGGTGGGCTCGACGCGTTCCTCGAAGTCGTCGAGGGCGGGATCAAGGGCGTGGTCAAGGCCGAGCGCGCGCATCGCCGCCCGCCGGCCAGGCAGGACATCTTCGCGCAGGCCGCCGCGGAATTGCGCAGCCGGCCGCCGCTCGGCCATGTCGCGATCGAGGCGGGAGGCGACGAGTTCGTCGTTTTGCTCGCGCGTGCGGGCAAGCAGGGGCTCGATATCGTCGCGCGCTTCGAGGACGATGCCGCGCTGACCGAACGCGCGATCCGTAAGGCGGCCGCCTGATTTTTCGAAAGAACCGGTAACAATCGTTACTTTCCGGCGCGCCGAGCCTTGAGGTCGCGCGCCGGGCGGAGCATAGCGCGTGCCATGACAAGCATGATGACGTCGCTCACGCAGGCGTTCGAAGCGCGGTTGCTCGAAGGGGCGCTGCCGGGAGAGCTCGAAGATTTCGATGGGAGCGAGCGCGCCGAAGCCGCCGCCTTCGTCGCCGAAGCCGCGGCGGTGCGCCCGCCGGGCACGCCGCAGATCCGGCTGGAAACCTATCTCGACGAAGAGCGCCGCAGCATGCGGCTCGCAGTCGTCAACGACGACATGCCCTTCCTGGTCGATTCGATCTCGGGTGCGATCGCCGCGCACGACATCGCGATCTTCCGAATCATCCACCCGGTGATTCCCGTTGAGCGGGACGATGCGGGCAAGCTCGTCTCGATCGGTGCCGACGCTTCGGGCGCGCGGCGCGAATCGATGATCTATATCGAGATGGAGCGCAGCGACGCGCGCACGCGGCGCGGGCTGGTCGCCGAGATCGAACGCACCCTCGAACAGGTGCGCAGCGCGGTCGAGGACTGGCGCGCGCTGCAGGCGGCGATCGTCGCCGATGCCGATGCCCTGGGTTCGGCGGAGGGCACCGCGCTGATCCGCTGGTTCAACGACGGGGCGATGACCCTGCTCGCGCACGAGAAGTGGCGCACCGACGGCAGCGTCTCGGACCAGCTCGGGCTCGCGCGCTACACGCTCGAGACGCCGATCCTCGCCGAGGCCTCGCGTCACGCGGCGGTCGAGCATTTCCGCAAGGGCGGCGATGCGCCTTTGCTGCTCAAGTCCAATTCGATCTCGACCGTGCATCGCCGCGTGCCACTCGATATCGTCGTCGTGCCGATTCTCACTGGAGCTGAGGTCACCGGGCTGTCGATCCATGCCGGATTGTGGACGAGCGCGGCCCTGTTCGCCGATCCGCAGGACGTGCCGGTGCTGCGCGCGCGGCTCCAGGGCCTGGAGAAGAAATTCGGCTTCGATCCCAAGGGGCATACCGGCAAGGCGATGGCGCATGCGCTGACCGCGCTGCCGCATGATTTGACCACGGCGTTCGACGCTGATTCGCTCGAGAACCTCGTGCTCACGGCGATGTCCGTCGCCGATCGGCCGCGCTCGAAACTGGTGCTGGTGCGCAGCCTGCTCGGGCGGCATTTGTTCGCCTTCGTCTGGCTGCCGCGCGACGAAGTGTCGACCGGGCGGCGCGAGGCGATCGGCGAGATGCTGAGCGAGGCGGCCAATGCCAAGCTGATCAACTGGTCGATCGCGCTGGAGGACGGCGTGGTGGCGCTGCTGCGCTACACGCTCGACCTGCGCGGCGGCGGAGTGATGCCCGATGCGGCCGAGCTCGATTCGCGGCTCGAGCGCATGCTGCGCGGCTGGGTGCCCGCGGTCGAGGCGGCGCTGGCCGAGCAGGTCGGCTCGGCGTCGACGCGGCTGGCGCTGCGTTTCGCGAGTGCCTTCCCCGCGGTCTATCGCGCGACCAGCACCCCCGAGGAAGCGGCGCGCGACATCGTACGCCTCGCGACGCTGGAAGCTGCCGGCGATCGCTCGGTGCGGATCGTCCCCGATCCGGAGACCAAGGGCCAGTATCGCATCAAGCTCTACGCGCAGGGCGGTGCGCTGGCGCTGTCCGACGCCGTGCCGGCATTCGAGAATTTCGGCTTCCGCGTGATCGAGGAAGTGCCGACCGCGCTCGCCAACGGCATCTTCGTGCATGATTTCGAAGTCGCACTGGCCGGCGGTTCGCGGACGCTCGATGCCGAGCCCGAGCTCGTCGAGGACGCGATCGCCGCGGTGCTCGAAGGTCGGGCCGAGAACGATCTGTTCAATCGGCTGATCGTCGAGGGCGGGATGCGCCCGACTTCGGTGGTGCTGTTCCGCGCCTGGTTCCGCTATCTGCGTCAGACCGGGCTGAGCTACGGCATGGCGACCGTAGTCGACGCGCTGCGCCGCGCGCCGGCGGTGGCGGCAGCGCTGATCGAGCGATTCGCGGCGGCGCACGATCCCGCGCGCGCCGGCACCGACGCGGAGGCGATCAAGGCCGCGACCAAGGCGATCGATGCGGGGCTCGACCAGGTCTCGGCGATCGACGACGACCGCATTCTGCGCACCCTGCGCGGCGTGGTGCTCGCGACCTTGCGCACCAATGCCTTTGCCCCGGCCGCGGCCGAGGCGCTCGCGTTCAAGATGGATTCGGCCAAGGTCCCGGGGCTGCCGGCGCCGCTGCCGTGGCGCGAGATCTGGGTGTACAGCCCGCGCGTCGAGGGCATCCACCTGCGCGCCGGCCCTGTCGCGCGCGGCGGGCTGCGCTGGTCCGATCGCCGCGATGACTTCCGCACCGAGATCCTCGGGCTGATGAAGGCGCAGCGCGTCAAGAACGCCGTGATCGTGCCGACCGGCGCCAAGGGCGGCTTCTATCCCAAGCAATTGCCGTCGCCGGCGCAGGACCGCGACGCCTGGTTCGCCGAGGGGACCGAGAGCTATCGCATCTTCATCCGCGCCCTGCTGTCGATCACCGACAATATCGTCGGCGGCGAAGTCGTGCATCCCGAGGCCGTCACCATCCTCGACGGCGAAGACCCGTATTTCGTCGTCGCCGCCGACAAGGGCACCGCAACCTTCTCCGACGTCGCCAATGCGATCGCGGTCGAGCGCGACTTCTGGCTGGGCGACGCCTTCGCCTCGGGTGGGTCGCACGGCTACGATCACAAGGCGATGGGGATCACCGCCAAGGGCGCGTGGATCTCGGTGCGGCGCCATTTCCTCGAAATGGGCGTCGACGTGCAGTCCGAGCCGATCCGCGTGGCGGGCTGCGGCGACATGTCGGGCGACGTGTTCGGCAACGGCATGCTGCTGTCGAAGGCACTCAAGGTCGTCGCGGCGTTCGATCATCGCCACATCTTCCTCGATCCCGATCCCGATCCGGCGAAGAGCTGGGACGAGCGCAACCGCATGTTCGCGCTGCCGCGGTCGAGCTGGGCCGATTACGACCCTGCGCTGATCTCGCAGGGCGGCGGAGTGTTCGCGCGGACCGAGAAGTCGATCCCGCTGAGCGCCGAGGTTCAGGCGATGCTCGGGATCGACAGGGCCGAGATCGACCCGACGAGCCTTATCACTGCGATCCTCAAGGCGCCGGTCGACCTGCTCTGGTTCGGCGGGATCGGCACTTATGTGAAGGCGGCGAGCGAGAGCCATGTCGATGTCGGCGATCCCGCCAACGACCGGCTGCGCGTCAATGCCGAGCAGGTCCGCGCCAAGGCGATTGGGGAGGGCGCCAATCTCGGCGTCACCCAGGCCGCGCGCATCGCCTTCGCGAGCCATGGCGGACGGATCAATACCGACTTCATCGACAATTCGGCCGGCGTCGATTGCTCGGACAATGAGGTCAACATCAAGATCGCGCTCAACCGCGAAGTGATCGAGGGGCGGCTCGATTTCGAGGACCGCAACCAGTTCCTCGCCGAGATGACCGACGACGTGTCGCACCTCGTGCTCGAGGACAACCGGCTCCAGACGCTGGCGCTGTCGTTCATGGAGAATGACGGTGCGGTGTCGCTGCCGAGCTATGTCCGCGTGATCGAGATTCTCGAGACCGCCGGTCGGCTCGACCGCGCAGTCGAGGGACTGGCGACCAACGAGGAAATGCTGCGGCGCGCGCAGGAGGGCAGGGGGCTCACCCGGCCCGAGCTGTCAGTGCTGCTCGCCTCGACCAAGCTCGCGCTGCAGGACGCGCTCGAAGCCGGGCAGCTCGGCCAGGATCCCGAGCTCGCGGACGATCTGCGCGCCGCCTTCCCGCCGGCGATGCAGACGCGCTTCGCCAAGGCGATAGAAGAGCATCGGCTGCGCAACGAGATCGTCGCGACCAAGCTCGCCAACCGCGTGGTCAATCGACTCGGCGTGCTCCACCCGTTCGAGCTCGCCGAGGAGGAAGGCGCGGCGATGCGCGACATCGCGGCGATGTTCGTCGTGGCCGAGCGGCTGTTCTGCCTGCCCGATACCTGGAAGGCCGTCGAGGAAGCGCCGATCAGCGAAGGCGCGCGGCTTGCCCTGCTCGACGAGATGGCGGTCGCGGTGCGCGGCCAGGTTGCCGACCTGCTGCGCGTCTGCCGTCCCGGTGCCAGCCCGGCGGAAGTGATCGCGCGGCTTCAGCCCGGCATCGACGCGCTCGATCGCGAGACCAAGGCGCTGCTGCTCGACGAAGTGAAGACCCAGAGCGGGCGCATCGCCGCCAAGCTCGAAGGCGCCGGCGCGCCGGCTGAATTGGTCCAGAAGGTCGTCCGGCTGTTCGAGATGGATGGCGCGGTCGGGCTGGCCGAGCTCAGCACGCGCAAGGGCATCGACGAGACCGTGCTGACGCGTGCCTTCACGCATCTGGGCCAGGTACTCGGGCTCGACTGGGCGCAGTCGACCGCGGCGCGGATCACCACCGGAGATCCGTGGGAGCGGCTGCTCATCGCCGGGCTGGCGCGCGACTTCCAGCAGCTGCGGCTCGATTTCCTCGGTCGCTCGGAGGAAAAGGACCCGCAGGCGGCGGTCGAGGCGTGGCTGGAGGCGAACCGGCCGCGGGTGGAGCAATTCGCCAACCTCGTCCGTCGCGCGCGTCAGGCGGCGTCGCCCAACGCTGCGATGCTGGCGCAGATCGCCGGGCAGGCGCGGGTGCTGCTGGGGCGCTGAACGGCGGGCTGCCTTAGCGTCCTCCTGTCACCCCGGCCTCATGCCGGGGCCGCCGGGAGGTGAGGGCTGAACAAAAGGCTGGAGGCCAGCGGGTAAGGCGCAGTGGACCCCGGCCCAAGGCCGGGGTGACGATGATTTGGAAGCGAGCAGCAGTCTCCCCAAAGGTGGGGAGGACGGATTAAGCCTCGACGTCGGCGCGGTGGCTCGGAGTGCGGCGCAGGATCAGGTACATCGTGCCGAGACAGGCCGACATGCCCAGTGCGCACACCATGGCCAGGCCGATATAAAGTGCCGACATCAATCTCTCCCTCGTTGTTTTCTACGAAGAGACTGCGAAGCTTTTGACCAACTGGCAAATATAATCGTCGCTGCACTGCGGCACGACTTTGCTGCGATTGCGATAGATCCTCCCAGCATGGGGAGGGGGACCGCCGCCGAAGGCGGTGGTGGAGGGGCGTGCCGCGAGGGAGACCCTATGAGGAGAGCCCCCTCCACCAGCCTGCGGCTGGTCGCCCTCCCCGTGCCGGGGAGGATATGATTGCAATTGCGAATCGTTCGCGTTATCGCGCGCTGGTCTAATCCCTCCGAGTGCGTCCCCGTCCATGCATGGTACCGCCGCCAACCCGGCCAAAGCGAAGCGCAGCCGGAAGAGCTTCTGGCTCAAGCAGTTGCACACCTGGCATTGGATGAGCTCGGCGATCAGCCTGGTCGGGCTGCTGCTGTTCGCGATCACCGGGTTCACGCTAAACCATGCCGCCGAGATCGAGGCCTCGCCCAAATCGGTCGAGCGCGCCGCACAATTGCCGCCGCCATTGCTCGCCCAGGTCAAGCCCGACGACGCGCCTGACAGCAAGAAGCCGCTGCCGCCCGCGGTCGCCAAGTTCGTCGGCGAAAAGCTCCAGATGCCCACTGCGGGCAATGCCGAATGGTCGATCGACACCGTCTATCTCGCTTTGCCGCGGCCGGGCGGCGACGGCTGGATCTCGATCGATCGCGAGACCGGCGCAGTCACCAGCGAGATCAGCTCGCGCGGCTGGATTGCCTATCTCAACGACCTCCACAAGGGCCGCAACGCCGGCCCGGTGTGGAAGTGGTTCATCGACATCTTCGTGCTCGCCTGCATCGTTTTCACGCTCACCGGGCTGGTGCTGCTGTGGATGCATTCGAAGCACCGCAAGAGCACCTGGCCGATCGTCGCGGCGGGGCTCATTATTCCCGCGCTCCTCGCCCTCTTCTTCATCCACTAAAGGGTTCGCCAATGCAGATCCGCCTGACCGGTTTCACCTTCACTGCCCTTGGCGCGGGCGCGCTCGTCGCTGGGCCGGCGGCGGCGCAGACGCTCGACCTCACCGTCACCATCCCCAAGCTCAATGTCGCCGAATATCACCGGCCCTATGTCGCGATGTGGCTCGAGAAAGAGGGCGTCGCCCCGCGCACGATCCAGGTCTGGTACGATGTCGATAAGCGCGGCGGCGAGGGCACCAAATGGCTGCGCGACATTCGCCAATGGTGGCGCGCCGCGGGCCGCGGCATGACTTTCCCCGCCGACGGCGTCAGCGGTGCCACGCGTGCGCCCGGCCCGCAGAAGCTCCGCCTGGTCGGCGGCCGCGGCGGCATGCCGACGCTCAGCCCGGGCAATTATACCTTGGTGGTCGAGGCGGCGCGCGAAGTCGGCGGGCGCGAGCTCGTCCGCCTGCCGTTCGCGTGGAACGGTAATGCGGCGGCCGCCACGGGCAAGGGATCGACCGAGCTCGGCGGCGTGTCGTTGACGCTCAAGCGCTAAGGGGGAAATCATGAAGCTACGCACGCCACTCATCGCGCTCGGCGCGGTCGCCGCGCTCGCCGCGCCCGCGGCGCTCGCCCACCGGATGTGGATGATCGCCTCGTCGACCACGGTCTCCGGCACCGACAATTGGATCACCGTCGACGCCGCAGTGTCGAACGACCTGTTCTTCTTCGATCACCAGCCGATCCGCGTCGCGCCGACCGTCACCCAGCCCGACGGCAGTCAGGGCCAGGTCGAGAACCACGCCGTCGGCAAGTTCCGCGCGACCTTCGATGTGCACCTGACGCAACAGGGCACCTACAAGATCGGCGCGGTCAGCCAGAACGTCTTCGGCAGCTACAAGCTCAACGGCGAGCAGAAGATGATCCCGCGCGGCACCACTGTCGACAAGCTCGCCTCGGTGATCCCGGCGGGCGCGACCGACGTCCAGACCTCCGAGAGCCTGATGCGCAACGAGATCTTCGTGACGCAGGGCGCGCCGACCACGACGGTGTTCAAGACGACGGGCAAGGGCATCGAGCTGGTGCCGGTGACGCATCCCAACGACCTGGTCGTCGGCGAGGCGGCGACCTTCCAGTTCCTTCTCGACGGCAAGCCCGCGCCGAACCTGTTCGTCACGGTGATCCCCGGCGGAATCCGCTATCGCGACAACCTCAAGCAGCAGGACCTCAAGACCGGCGCCGACGGCAAGGTCTCGATCAACTGGCCCGATCCGGGGATGTATTGGCTCAACGTCACGCCGACGCGTCCGCGCGAGGAAGGCCCGGGCGAGGGCGGCCGGCAGGGCGGTCCTGCCGCCGGTGCACCCGGCGCCCGCGCGCCGCAGGGTCCCGGCGCGATGGCCGGCCCGCCGCAGCGCCGCGTGAGCTACGTGACCACGCTCGAGGTGCTCGCCCCCTGAGGATCGCGATCCCCCCGGCGCTGTCGGCGGCGGCGTTCGATCGCCGCGCGCCGGCGGCCGGCGTGACCGCGTTCGCTGGCGCCACGATGGGGACCAGCTGGTCGGTGCGCGTCGTTGCGCCGCCGGCGGGGCTACAGGCGGGCATCGAGGCGGTGCTCGCCCGGATCATCGCGCAGATGAGTCAATGGGAGCCCGAGTCCGACCTCAGCCGGTTCAATCGCGCCGCGCCGGGGAGGTGGCATTCGCTGCCCGCCGAGTTCCGCATCGTCCTCGCCGCCGCGCTCGACATCGCGGTGCGGAGCGGCGGGGCGTTCGATCCGGCGATGGGCGAATTGGTCGACGCCTGGGGCTTCGGCCCGTCGGGACCGCGTGCGGACGTGCCGCCTCTTGTCGCCGCCGCCAATCGCCGCGTCGACTTCGAGCCGCTGCTGCTGCGCGCGCGGCGCAGCGCCGGGGCGGCGCTCGATTTCTCGGGGATCGCGAAGGGCTATGCGGTCGATGCGGTCGGCGAATACCTGCACGGATTGGGGCTCGACGACTGGCTCGTCGAGATCGGCGGCGAGTTGCGCGGCAGCGGGATCAAGCCCGACGGCCAGCCCTGGTGGGTCGATGTCGAGGCGGCGCCCGGCGCCCCGTTCGCGCCGATCCGGGTGGCGCTGCACGGCCTCGCGATCGCGACTTCAGGCGACTATCGGCGGCATTTCGAGGCGGCCGGCCGCCGCTACGCCCACACGCTCGATCCGCGGACCGGCATGCCGCTCGACAACCAGGTCGCGTCGACGACGGTGCTGCATGCCGAGTGCATGCGCGCCGACGCCTGGGCAACCGCGCTTACCGTGCTCGGCCCTGAGGCGGGGATGGCTGTGGCGGAGCGTGAGGGGCTGGCGATGCACATGGTGGTGCGCGGCGGGGGGGAGCATCTGTCGCCCGCCCTGGTGACGATGCTTGCTTAGGGCGTGGGCCAAGCGAAGCCGCTTGGTTCAGCCCGTGACTTCGCTGAGACCGATACCAAATAGCTCGTCATGGCGGGCGCAAACCGACGCCCCATAGACTTCATTCTGCACATAGCGTGTCAGCGCGAACAGCTTCTGAAACTGCTCCGTCTTGAACGTCTTATACCGATCCAAAACTGAAAAATCTCCGCGCGCTATGGCCGCGAGATTCCGCTCAAGTTCCTCGCCGGCCTCGTCGCGAAGCGCATCGACCATGCTCGTCAAATGTTCATGCAGCCCCGGCAGCGCCGCGCGGGGGTGCAAGGGCAAGCCGAGAAAATCGGAGGTTCTGGCGTCCGCTGCGAGCAACATGTTGTTCCACGGCGAACTCGGAAGGATGTTCAGCCGCATTAGAAAGGCCGCATTCGCATCTTGCCAGACTGACCAGGGAATCACCGCCCACGGCGCGACGGTGACATTGGGGAGATGCGCGTTCACCTTTGCGACGAGCGCATTCATCTGGCTGGTCGCTGCATCTTCCATCGCACGCATGCGCTGCGGGGTCAGCGCCAAATTTGCGGGTTCATCAGGCGAGAAGCCCAGCTCTCGCAGTGTGTCGCCATGCGGGCCTTCCCACAAAGCACTTGGCAGAACGCGCCCCGCATCCCCTGCATCCGGCGTTGCGGAAGAATAGGAATGCAGCGCCGAAACGTTTTGAGGTCTCACGACACGTTTGCCGAACATCCACTGTCTCCCAACCGGTTGGTATAAGTCATAGTGGATTTTGTTTAATGTGCCGTAAATTCGGAGCCTGCCGAGGCAAGTAATTGAACCTGTCGCATCTTCTGGCCATTTGACCAGACCTGTTGATCCCAAGGTGCGAGGGTTCTCCAAAACCTGCGGATAGTGTGACCTTGGAGATCCCGCCCAGGCCGGGAGACGGCAATGTCGAGACGTTAGCCCACCAGCCAGGTGCGGATGGCGCTAGCGAGGTTGGGCGGATCGTCGGCCTGGATGCGGGCATGGTCGATCGCGGCGACCAGCGCGTTGAGCGGCAGTGCCCGGTCGAGCGCCGCCGCTTCGAGCAGGCTCCAGAAGATCGGCTCGAGGCTGATCGAGGTCTGGTGTCCCGCGATCGTCACCGATCGCTTGACCGGGCCTGCGAAACCGCCGCGGGGCGGCTCGACCTTCATTCGGTGTCGAACAGCGCCGCCAGCTGCTCGACCATCGTGCCGGCGAGCTGCTCGGCGTCCATGATCGTCACCGCGCGGCTGTAATAGCGCGTCACATCGTGGCCGATGCCGATCGCGACGAGCTCGACCGGCGAGCGCGCCTCGATCCAGCCGATCACCTGGCGCAGATGGCGCTCGAGATACGATCCCGAATTGACCGACAGCGTCGAATCGTCGACCGGCGCGCCGTCGGAGATCACCATCAGGATCTTGCGCTCCTCGGGGCGCCCGATCATCCGCTGGTGCGCCCAGAGCAAGGCCTCGCCGTCGATATTCTCCTTGAGCAGCCCCTCGCGCATCATCAGCCCCAGGCTGCGCTTGGCGCGGCGCCACGGTTCGTCGGCCTGCTTGTAGACGATGTGGCGAATGTCGTTGAGCCGGCCCGGCTGGGAAGGGCGCCCCTCGGCGAGCCATTTCTCGCGCGCCTGCCCGCCTTTCCACGCCCGGGTGGTGAAGCCGAGAATCTCGGTCTTCACCCCGACGCGCTCGAGCGTGCGCGCCATGATGTCGGCGCTGATCGCGGCGATCGAGATCGGGCGCCCGCGCATCGATCCCGAATTGTCGATCAGCAAGGTGACGACGGTGTCGCGGAATTCGGTGTCGCGCTCGACCTTGTAGGACAGCGACTGCATCGGATTGACCACCACGCGCGCCAGCCGCGCCGCGTCGAGCATGCCCTCGTCCTGGTCGAAGTCCCAGCTGCGCGACTGCTGCGCCATCAGCCGGCGCTGGAGCCGGTTGGCGAGCTTGGTCACCGCGCCCTGCAAATGGATCAATTGCTGGTCGAGATAGGCGCGCAGCCGGTCGAGTTCCTCGGCATCGCACAGCTCGGTCGCGGCGATCACTTCGTCGAACTGCGTGGTGTAGGGGCGATATTCGAATTGCGGCGGCAAATCGCTCCACGGGCGATTGGGGCGGACCGGCATCATGCCTTCCTCGCCATCGTCGCCGGGCTCGCCGTCGCCATCGTCCATCGCCTCGGACTGGCTGTCCTCGCCTTCCTCGGTCTGATCGGATTCGCGCTGCTCGCCGCGGGCCTCGACTTCGCCCTCGCCCTGCTGGGCCTCGCTATCGCCTTCCTCGTCGCCCGGCTCGTCCTGGTTGTCGGTGCCTTCGTCCTCCCCGCCGCCTTCATCGGCTTCGTCGGGGACCATATCACCCTCGACCAGCTCGAGGTCCTGGAGCAATTTGGTGGCGAGGCTGGCAAAGGCGCGCTGGTCGTCGATCGTCAGCGCGAGCGCGTCGAGATCCTGGCCGGCACGCTCCTCGATCCAGTCGCGGATCAGCGCCATGCCCATCGCCGCGCTGGCCGGCGCCTCGCGGCCGGTCAGCCGCTCGCGGACCATCAGACCGAGCGCGGTCGACAGCGGCACTTCCTCGCGGCTGCGCGCGCGCGCGATCGGGTCCGAGCGCAGCCGGACGCCGAGCGAATGTTCGAGATTGTCGGCGATGCCGGCATAGCCGCGCGCGCCGAGCGCCTCGACCCGCGCGGTCTCGACGGCGTCGAACACCGCGCGCGCGACCGGCTCGCTCGGCGCGCCGCGGACGTGCAGGGCGGTGTCGTGGTGGCGCATCCGCAGCGCGAAGGCGTCGGAGAAGCCGCGCGCCTCGGCGACCTGCTCGGCCGGCAGGCTGCGCGACGGCAGCGGCACCTTGATGCTCTTGCCGTCCTGGCGCGGCGCCTCGGACGTGAAGGAAAGCTCGGCCTCGGCCTCGCCGGACAAGGCGCGGGCGGCGCCGCCGAGGACGTTGCGCAACCGCTCGAGGGGGGAATCGACAGCCATATCCCGTCTTTGTGGGAATCGGGGGGCAGGATGCAAGCGGGCAAAGCAGGGGGCCGCCGGAAGGCGCCCGTCGTTCCGCGGGAAAGCAGAGGGTCGCAGGAGTCGCGAAAATCGCGGACTCAATTGAAAGCTATTAGAGAAATACTAACCGCTGGACTGCAAATTGCCTCCGATCGACTTCGGGAGACGAAGATGTCCACGGGCGGCAAGTTGCTTCTGACTTTCATCAGCGCGGTGACGTTGCTGGTCGCCCTTGCCGAACCGGCCGATGCGCGGCGGCGGATCCGCTTCGGCAGCTTTGGCGGGTTCGGCAGCAGCAGCAGCGACAGCTACGCCGAGGGGATCGACAAGGTCTACGACCTTCCCGACACCGGCAGTTATTTCCACGACGGCAAATATTACGACCTCGGCGCCTTCTACCAGGTGCGCGACGGCGCCAAGATCTATCCGCGCGAGCCGAGCTTCGTGCTGTACAATGGCGATCGCTATGTGAAGCTGGGCGGGGCCGAGCTCACGATGCTGACGGTCGAGCTCGGCATGGATCCGACCGCCAGCTACCGCGCGACCTATTCCTCGAAGAGCATCGACCTGCCCAGGCCGAAGAGCCGTGCCGAGATCGAACGCCTTCCCGGCGAGACCAATGAGCAGCTTCGCGAGCGTGTACGCAAGATGGCGGGCGAGCGCGGTGCCGGCACGCGGTCCAGCGAGGCTCCTGGTGCGGCCCGGGTCGGCGGCAATTGGCTCGGCGCCCTCTTCCTGCCGATGCTGGTGATCGGCGGGCTGTTCGTATTCGGGCTCCGCAAGTTTCTGCGCAAGCGCGTGAGTGCGGTGATCGGCGCCGGGGCCGCGCCGGTCGAGCAAGTCGACGCAGCGTCTTTCGACCAGCGCATCGCCGCGCGGCTGCGCGAGATCGAGCGCGGTGGGGGCGAAGCTGCGGTACCGCCGATGCCCGCCGCGCGCACTTTCGGGCGGAAGGTGGCGTAGAGTTCGGACTGCTCAGGTTTGGGCTCCTGCTTTCGCAGGAGCACTGAGCGCTAATCAAATCGAGATCTCTCAGTCCGCCTTGCTCACCACGCTCTCGGGCAGGTCCTTGCCGAACACCCGCTGATAATATTCGGCGACCTGCGCGCGCTCGGCCTCGTCGCACTTGTTGAGGAACGACAGGCGGAAGGCGAAGCCGATATCGCCGAAGATCAACGCGTTCTGCGCCCAGGTGATCACCGTGCGCGGGCTCATCACCGTCGAGATGTCGCCGTTGATGAAGCCCTTGCGGGTCAGATCGGCAACGCGAACCATGTTGTCGACCGTCTCCTTGCCGCCCGGCTTGTCATACTCGCCCGACTTGGCCAGCACGATCTGCGCCTCGATCGCGGCGGGGAGATAGTTGAGCGTCACCACCACGTTCCAGCGGTCCATCTGGCCCTGGTTGATCTGCTGGGTGCCGTGATAGAGCCCGCTGGTATCGCCCAGGCCGACGGTGTTGGCGGTGGCGAACAGGCGGAACCAGGGATTCGGGCGGATCACGCGGTTCTGGTCGAGCAGGGTAAGCTTGCCCTCGGTCTCGAGCACGCGCTGGATCACGAACATCACGTCGGGGCGGCCGGCGTCATATTCGTCGAAGACGAGCGCGGTGGGCGTCTGGATCGCCCAGGGGAGCAGGCCCTCGCGGAACTCGGTGACCTGCTGGCCGTCCTTGAGCACGATCGCGTCGCGCCCGATCAGGTCGATGCGGCTGATATGCGCGTCGAGGTTGATCCGGATGCAGGGCCAGTTGAGCCGAGCGGCGACCTGCTCGATATGCGTCGACTTGCCGGTGCCGTGATAGCCCTGGACCATCACGCGGCGATTGTGGGCGAAGCCGGCGAGCACCGCGAGCGTGGTGTCGGCGTCGAAGACATAGGCCGGGTCGAGATCGGGAACGCGCTCGTCGGCCTGGCTGAACGCCGGGCATTCCATGTCGATGTCGATGCCGAACAGGTCGCGCACCTTCACCATCTTGTCGGGCGCGTCGAGAATCGTCGTCTCGCGGCTATCGGGCTGGGTGTTGGGGATGTCGGCCATGAACGCTCTTCCTGGACTCCGCGGGCGCGGCGTGGGCTTCGCGGGTTAATGCCTCGCTTGCCGCACCGCAACGATAAGCTTGCGCTCGCCCGATCTCATCCCCGTTCGTGCTGAGCTTGTCGAAGCACCGTTCTTACTTTCTGCCGCGAGAACCAGGACGGCCCTTCGACAAGCTCAGGGCGAACGGGTGGGCCGATCCGTGGTGACCTAATCGTTCTCGAATTTCGGCAGGCTGAACAAATCGACGAAGCGCTGGCCGAGCGGCACGTCGCCGGTCACCGTCACGCGGCCCAGGCGCATCGATTCGGCGAGTGGGTCGCGTCCGTAGAAGGTCGCGGCGAGCATTGACGGCTCGCCCGCGAAAATCACGTCGCCTGCCGGCTCGCGCCGCTCGATCTCGAGCATTCCCGCGACGATCTTGGCGCGAAAGGGCTCCCCCCCGATGCGAAAGCCGAGATCCGGCGCGAAATCGGGATCGGACGCATTGTCCATCATCGTGCGCAGCGAGAGCATGAAGGCGGTGTTGCTCAAGGGCAGCGTCACGTCGTGCGCCGGCGATCCCGCCGCCCAGCGGCTCAATGCGAAGATCGGGTCCTCGAGCGCGCGGCCCCATCGGGTGAGTTCGTACACCTGCGCGTTGGCGGGGGAGGGCAAAGCGCGGCGGCGCAGGATGCCGGCTTTTTCCATCCCCTCTAGCCGCTGGGTGAGGATGTTGGCGCTCAGCCCGTCGAGCGCGCCGCGAATCTCGCCGAAGCGGCGCCCGCCGAGCAGCAATTCGCGCGCGATCAGCAGCGTCCAGCGCTCGCCGACTAGGTCCATCGCCAGCGCCGTCCCGCACGCATCGCGATACCAGCGGCGTGCCTTGCTCAGATCGACCGTAGTTATTTTTTGTGACTCCTTGGTTGCTTTTTGTAACTCACGCAGGCATCAAGATCAAGAAAGCGATTCGCGACAGCGGACAAGCGGAGATATGCATGACGGCCGAAACGATCCTGCCCAGTGCCGAGACGCTGGCCGCCCGTGCGCGGTCACGCTGGCCCGGCGAGAGCGAGGCGTATCGCGCGGCGCGGACCGCCCTGCTCGCCGAGGAGATCGCACTGCGCCGCGAGATCGAGCGCGTCGCCGAACGGCGCCGCGCGCTCCCGGCCGGGCCCGCAGTCGCGCGCGACTATAGCTTCGAAGGGCCCGAGGGGTCGGTAAGCCTGGGCGAGCTGTTCGGCGACAAGGGCACGCTCGTCCTCTATACGTGGATGTTCGGGCCCCAGCGCGACCGGCCGTGTCCGATGTGCACCTCCTTGCTGTCGGCCTGGGAAGGCGAGGCGCTCGACGTGCAGCAGCGCGTCGCCTTCGCGGTCACGGCGCGCTCGCCGCTCGACAAGCTCGAGGCGTTCGCCGCCGAGCGCGGCTGGCGGCATCTGCCGCTCTATTCGGACGCGAGCCAGGACTTCAGCCGCGATTATGCCGCGATAGCACCGGACGGCAGCGACATCCCGCAACTGCTCGTCTTCACCCGCCGCGACGGCACGATCCGCTTGTTCTGGGCCGGCGAGATGGACGACCGCACCGCCGATCCCGGCCAGGACCCGCGCGGGGCGCCCGACCTGATGCCGCTCTGGTCCATCCTCGACGCGACGCCCGAAGGCCGCGGCGCCGATTGGTATCCCAAGCTCGATTATTGAACCGATTTTCAAGGAGCGTACCGATGGCCAAGAAGCTCTTCATCAGCTTGCCCGTCTCGAACGTCGCGGCCTCGGTCGCCTTCTACGAGGCGATCGGCATGACCAAGGACGAGGCCTTTCCCAATGGCGAGAATAATGCGGCGATGAACTGGGGGGATGCAGTCTGCTTCATGCTTTCCAGCCGCGCGGCCTTTGGCAGCCTCACCTCCAAGCCGATTGCCGACACCCACAACACCGTCGCCAATCTGTTCGCGCTGTCGATGGACAGCCGCGACGCGGTGGATGCCATCTTCGAAGCCGCGCTCGCCACCGGCGGACGCGAAGTACACGGCGTCGAGGATGAGGGCTTCATGTACAGCGTCGGGTTCGAGGATCCCGACGGCCACGGCTTCGGCCCCTTTTACATGGACATGGCCGCGGTGCCCGCCTGAACCAACGCGCGTGCGCGTCCGATCCAACGCACGTCATTGAAACCGCATTAGGAGAGACCCATGACTCAGATGATCTTCATCAACCTGCCCGTTAAGGACGTCGCCGCATCGACTGCCTTTTACGAGGCGATCGGCTGCACCAAGGATCCGCGCTTCAGCAACGAGGCCGCCAGCTCGATGCAACTCAGCGACACGATCGTATTCATGCTCCTGGCGCAGGACTTCTTCAAAACCTTCACGCCGAAGCCGATCGCCGATGCGCATGCGGCCACCGAGGTGCTGCTCTGCATCTCGCGCGACAGCCGCGAAGCGGTGGACGCGATCGTCGACGCCGCGGTGGCGGCGGGCGGCAAGGCCGATATCGGCCCCAAGCAGGACATGGGCTTCATGTACGGCCGCACCTTCGAGGACCCGGATGGGCACGTCTTCGAGCCGATGTTCATGGACATGGAAGCGGCGATGGCCGCCTTCCCCGAGGGTCCGGCGCACGAACCCGCCTGAGGAGACCGGTCATGTCGTTCCAGGCCTATCTGACCAATATCGAGGCCAAGACCGGCAAGAGCCCGGCCGACTTTCGTGCCTATGCTGGCGACAAGGACTGGCTGGCCGGCGGAACGCTGCGCCCCGACGTCAGGGTCGCCGGCGTCGTCGCCGACCTCAAGGCGCAATTCGGCCTGGGCCATGGCCATGCAATGGCGATCGTCGCCCTGCTCAAGGGCAGCAAGAACGAAGGCGACGCCTGACCCGCACCAAGGAGAGGAAGATGACGCAGAAGATCACGCCCGTGCTGTGGTTCGACAGGACCGGAGAGGAGGCCGCCAATTTCTACGTCTCGCTGCTGCCCGACAGCCGCATCGACACGATCCAGCGCGCCCCCGCCGACAATCCGAGCGGGAAGGAAGGGACGGCGATCGTCGTCGACTTCACGCTTGCCGGGCAGAAATACGCAGCGCTCAACGGCGGGCCCAATTTCACGCCGAACGAGAGCGTCTCCTTCCAGATCCTGACCGAGGACCAAGCGGAGACCGACCGACTGTGGAACGCGATCGTCGGCAATGGCGGCGCCGAGAGCATGTGCGGCTGGTGCAAGGACAAATGGGGCTTCTCGTGGCAGATTACTCCGCGCCGGCTGATCGAACTCGCCTTCGGCGGCGATGACCCCGCGCGCCGCCGCCGCGCCTTCGAGGCGATGATGACGATGAAGAAGATCGACATCGCGGCGATCGAAACCGCCGCCAACGCACGCTGAGGAGAGATGTCATGCCGATCGAGATCACTGCGCTCAACTGGGTTCCCCAATTCGCCCGCGGCTATGTCCGCGACCTGCGGCCGCGCTGGGCCTGCGAGGAGATCGGCCTCACATACGCCACGCGGCTGATCAGCCCGGTCCCGCCCAAGCCGGCCTGGTATTTCGACGAGCAGCCTTGGGGCCAGGTCCCCGTGCTCCACGATGACGGCGTGCAAGTGTTCGAGAGCGGCGCGATCCTGCTCCATCTCGCCGGGAAGGACCCCCGGCTCTTGCCGCGCGATGGCCAGGCGCGGGCGACTGCCATCTCGTGGCTGTTCGCCGCATTCAACAGCGTCGAGCCCTGGCTGTTCGAACTCGCCAATGTCGCAATCTTCGCGAAGGACGAAGAATGGGCTAAATTGCGCAAGCCGAGCCTGCTCGAGAGCACCGGCAAGCGGCTCGACGGACTGGCCGAAGCGCTGGGCGACCGCGAATGGCTGGGCGATGCGTTCGGCGTCGCCGACATCGCAATGGTCACCGTGCTGCGCAACGCCGATCACGCCGACCTGATGTCCAGCCGGCCGCGGCTCGCCGATTACGTCGCGCGCGGCATGGCGCGCCCCGCCTTCCAGCGCGCGCTCGCGGCACAGCTCGCCGACTTCCGGCCCGAGCCGGTCGCGGCATGACGAGGAGAGAGACGATGGCCTATATCGACGGTTTCGTCGCGCCGGTGCGCGAGGAGAACAAGCAAGCCTATATCGACATGGCGTCCAAGGCGGCGCCGATCTTTCGTGAATATGGCGCGACCCAGGTGACCGAGGCCTGGGGTAACGATGTGCCGCGCGGCAAGACGACCGACTTCTTCATGGCGGTCAAGGCCGAGGAAGGCGAGAATGTCGTCTTCTCGTGGATCGTCTGGCCCGACAAGGCGACGCGCGACGCCGGCTGGGAAAAGGTGATGGCCGACGAGCGGATGAAGCCGCCGGCCGAGATGCCGTTCGACGGCAAGCGCATGTTCTGGGGCGGCTTTGAGCCGATCGTCGAGGGGTAAGTATCCTCCCCGTGCCGGGGAGGAACGAGAAGGAGAAGCGTCATGACCAATCCGCATGGAACGCCGATCTGGTACGAACTCATCACCGCCGATCCCGACGCCGCGGGCGCCTTTTACATGCAGGCGATCGGCTGGCAGGACGGCGGCATGCCGGGCAATGCAGCCGATGGCACCCAGGGCTATCACGTCTACAACGCCCCGGATGGGCAGGGCGTGGCGGGAATGATGAAGACTCCGCCCGGCGCGCCGCCCGAACCGCGCTGGCTCGGCTATATCGGAGTCGATGACGTCGACGCGGCGGCGGCGAAGGTCACCGCAGGCGGCGGCAGCGTGCAGATGCCGCCGATGGACATTCCGGGCGTCGGCCGGATGGCGATGGTCGCCGATCCGCAGGGCGTGCCCTTCTATCTGATGAAGGGTGCCAGTCCCGAGAGCAGCACAGCGTTCAAGCGTATGGAACTCGGCCATGGCGAGTGGAACGAGCTCCAGACCAGCGACGACCAGGCCGCGCTCGCTTTCTACGCCGATCAGTTCGGCTGGGCCAAGGACGGCGCGATGCCGATGGGCGAGCTGGGCGATTACAGTTTCATCAGCCATGACGGCGGGGTGATCGGGGCGGTGATGAAGGCGCCGCCGGGCGAGGCGCCGCGCTGGGCCTATTTCTTCCGCGTCGGCGATATAGACGAGGCCAAGCAACGCATCGAAGCGGCCGGCGGCACGATCAGCCAGGGCCCGATCCAGGTGCCAGGCGGCGACTGGGTGATCTATGCGGCCGATCCGCAGGGCGCCAAGTTCGGCGTCGTGGGTTCGCGCTGATGCTCACGCTCTACGCGCATCCCTTCTCGTCTTATTGCTGGAAGGTGCTGATCCCGCTCTACGAGAACGACACGCCGTTCGAATATCGCAATCTCGAGGACGGCGAGGCCGGTGCCGAATTCGCCCGGCTGTGGCCGGTCGGCAAATTCCCCTTGCTGGTCGATGACGGGCGCCCGGTGATGGAATCGAGCATCATCATCGAGCATCTCCAGCGTTTCCATCCGGGGCCGGTGCGCTTCCTGCCGGACGGCGATGCCGCGCTCGAGGTGCGGATGCTCGATCGCATCTTCGACCATCACGTGATGCACCACATGAACCGCGTCGTCGCCGATGCGCTGCGCGGCCCCGAGCGGCATGACCAAATAGAGGTCGAGCAGGCCAAGGCGGCGCTGCAGAAGAGCTATGCCTGGCTCGATGGCTGGCTGGAGGGGCGCGAATGGGCGACCGCGGGGGCATTCTCCCTCGCCGACTGCGCGGCGGCGCCGGCCTTGTTCTACGCCGACTGGGTCGACCCGATTCCCGAGGCACTCGCCAATTTGCGGGCCTATCGCGCGCGGCTGCTCGCCCGGCCTTCGGTCGCACGCGCGGTCGACGAGGCGCGGCCGTATCGCAGCTATTTCCCGCTCGGTGCCCCCGATCGCGATTGAGGAGAGACGCATGCCTGCCGATGACGAAACCCGCGCGCTCTGGGTCGAGAAGCTCATCGACGCGCCGATCGACGCGGTGTGGACCGCCTGGACCGGGCATCTGGAAGAATGGTGGTGTCCCAGGCCGTGGACTACCGAGCTGATCGCGTTGGACCTGCGCCCCGGCGGCCGCACCGCGATGGTCATGCGCGGGCCGGACGGCGAGGAGAATGCCGTCGAGGGCGTGACCCTCGAAATGATTCCCGGGCGCAAGATCGTCTGGACCGATGCGTTCAAGGCCGGCTGGGCGCCGAACACTCCGTTCATGGTCGGCACCTGGGAGTTCACGCCCGAGGGCGCCAAGACACGCTATCGCGGCAGCGCGCGGCACTGGTCGGACGAGACCTATCGCCAGCACGAGGCGATGGGCTTCGAGCAGGGATGGGGCGCAGCGGCGGCTCAGCTCGAGGAAGTGGCGAAGCGCGTCGCGGAGAAGGCCGATGCGTAAGCTGATCGGCGCGGCGTTCGTCTCCCTCGATGGGGTGATGCAGGCGCCGGGCGCTCCCGAGGAGGACCGAAGCGGCGGCTTCTCCTATGGCGGCTGGCTCGCGCCGATCGGCGACGAGGGGCTGAACAATCAGGTCAACAGCGTGTTCGGCCAGCCCTTCGACCTGCTGCTCGGAAGGCGGACGTACGAGATCTTCGCTGCCTACTGGCCGTTCATTCCCCACGACGATCCGATCAGCGCGGCGTTTCGCGATGTCCGCAAATATGTGCTGAGCCGCGCCGGAGTCGATCTGAGCTGGCAGGGCAGCGAACTGCTCGGCGGCGTCGATGATGTGGCGCGCCTGAAAGCGGGCGAGGGGCCCAACCTCGTCGTCCAGGGCAGCGCGACGCTCTACCCGCAGCTCATCGAGCGCGGGCTGATCGACCGCCTGGTGGTGATGACCGCGCCGGTCGTGCTCGGCCAGGGCAAGCGGCTGTTCGGCGACGGCATGCCCGCGGCCGCCTGGCGGCTGGTCGAGCACCGGGTGACCGCCAACGGCCTGGCGATGGGGACATACGAGCCCAATGGGGCGGTGCAGACCGGCTCGTTCGGCGCGGACGATCCCTCGCCGGCCGAGCTGGCGCGGCGGGAGCGAGTCGAACGGGGGACCTGGTAATCTCCCTCCCCCATCGGGAGAGGGAAGGGTCCCGCCGCCGGAGGCGGTGGGAAGGGCGAGGGCAGAACTGCAGTTCGCGCCTGTCCTCACCCCTCCGCCGACTGCGTCGGCTCCCTCGCTCTCCCGATGGGAGAGGGACTCAAGCGAACGCCGGCGAGCCCTTGAGCTGCTGATAGGCCTCGATCACTTGTTGGAGCCGCGTTTCGTAGCGGCGGTCGCCCCCGTTGCGGTCGGGGTGGTAGCGGCGGACAAGTTCGGAGTAGCGTTTGCGCAGCGCGGTGCGGTCCGAATCCAGTTCGAGCGACAACGTACGCATTGCCTCGCGGTCCTTGCCCGAGAGCGGCTTGCCGTCCTTGCGCTCGGCGCGGTCCTGCATCCGCTCGCGGAAGCGCGCGCCGATCGCGTCGAGCGGGTCGGCGAAGTCGGCCCAGGGCGGGGGGCGGTCGGCGCCGCCGGTGGCGTTAAACGCGCGGGTCTCGCGCTCCCAGCCGGCAAAGGGGCGCTGCGCCTCGTGAATCTCGTCGGGGCTCATCCCCTTGAAGAAATTATAGCCTGAGTTGAACTCGCGGACATGGTCGAGGCACAGCCAGCGGAAGGGCGGGGGGCCGTCGCCGGCACGGCCGCTGCCTTCCAGCGGCGGTGCGCGGAATTCGCCGGGCTCGGAACAGCCGGGATTCGAGCATAGCCGTCCCTCCGCTTCCACGCGGCCGTGGAAACGGGTATTGGGTCGATCCTTTCTCGGCTGGCCTTCCGCCACGCTACCTCCCTCGCGCAAACGGCGTATATAGGCGCGATGACCAGCCCTTCCAGCGGCGGACTCGCCGATATCATCACCGCCCGTCTCACCGCCGCGCTCGCCCCGACGCAGCTCGAGGTGATCAACGACAGCCACCACCATAGCGGCCATCTCGGCGACGACGGCACCGGCGAATCGCATTGGACCGTAATGGTCGAGAGCGGGGCCTTTGCCGGCCAGTCGCGCGTTCAGCGGCAGCGAATGATCAACAATGCGCTCGCCGACCTGCTCGCCGGGCGCATCCACGCGCTCGCGATCAAGGCGCGGGCGCCGGGAGAGGCGGCATGACGGCGTACAGGCTCTGGTATTGGGCCGAGATCCAGGGCCGCGGCGAGTTCGTCCGGCTGGCGATGGAGGCGGGCGGGATCGCCTATGTCGACATGGCGCGCGAACAAGGCAGCGACAAATTGATCGCGGACATGAAGGCGCGCAGCGACCGGCCGCCCTTCGCGCCGCCCTATCTCGACACCGGCAGCCAGGTGATTTCGCAGGTCGCCAACATCCTGCTCTATCTCGGCGACAGGCACGGCATCGCGCCGGCGGGCGATGCTGCGCGGCGCTGGCTCCACGAGGTCCAGCTGACGATCGCCGATTTCGTCGCCGAAGTGCATCAGGTCCACCATCCGGTCGGCGTCGCGCTCTATTACGAGGATCAGAAGCCCGAGGCGGCGCGCTTCGCCGCGGAATTCCGGAACGAACGGATGCCCAAGTTCCTCGGCTGGTTCGAACGCTCGGTCGCGGGCGAATGGCTTGCCGGGGACCAATGGAGCTATGGCGACACCTCGCTGTTCCAGCTGGTCGAGGGGCTGCATTACATGTTCCCTAAGCGGATGAAGGCGATCGAGGGCGATTATCCCAAGCTGCTTGGCATTCGCGACCGCGTCGCGGCGCTGCCGGGGATCCTCGATTATCTCCACAGCGATCGGCGGATCGGGTTCAACGCGCAGGGCATCTTCCGCCACTATCCCGAGCTCGATGCGGCCTGATCCGGAAAAGCAGGCTTTCCGAACCATGGCTGTCCGATCTCGGACCGAGCGGCTATCTCCGGCTCGCGAATGGAGGGCAGCATGACCGAAGACCTGATCACCCAGACGATCGAACCCGTCACGCACGATCTCGGCGGGTTCAAGGTGCACCGGACCTTGCCCTCGCGGCCGCGGACGATGGTCGGGCCGTTCATCTTCTTCGACCAGATGGGGCCGGCGCATCTCGAAATCGGCAACGGTATCGACGTGCGCCCGCACCCGCATATCAACCTCGCGACGGTGACCTATCTCTATGCCGGCGCGATCGACCATCGCGATTCGCTCGGCACCTTCGCGACGATCGAGCCGGGCGCGGTCAATCTGATGACCGCGGGGCACGGCATCGTCCATTCGGAGCGCTCGCCCTCGGCCGAGCGGGCGATCGGGCCCGAGCTTTCGGGGATCCAGACCTGGCTGGCGCTTCCCGAGCGCGACGAGGAGCGCGATCCGGCATTCGAGCATGTCGCCGCGGCGGAGCTGCCGGTGGTGCAGGCGAGCGGCGCGACCGCTCGGGTGATCATGGGCGAATTGTGGGGCGCGAAGGCGCCGACCACGACCTATGCCGAGACGATCTACGCCGATATCGCGCTTGAGGCAGGCGCGAGCATCCCGATCGATCCGAGCGCCGACGAGCGTGCATTGTATGTGTCGATGGGCGAGGCGACGCTCGACGGGATGCCGCTGGCGCCGATGACGCTCTACGTGCTGCGGCCGGGAATCGCGGCGACGCTGCGCTCGGCGAAAGGCGGGCGGGTGATGCTTTGCGGTGGCGAGGCGTTCAAGACACCACGGCACGTCTGGTGGAACTTCGTCTCGTCGAGCCGCGACCGGATCAACCAGGCCAAGGAAGACTGGAAAGCGGGGAATTTCCCCAAGGTGCCGAACGACGACAAGGAATGGATCCCGATCCCGGAAGTGCCGAAGACGGTGAGCTATCCGTGATTTTTGAAGCCCCTCCCCTTCAGGGGAGGGGTTGGGGG
>NZ_JBYSXG010000038.1:0-47352 GCF_058782005.1 Sphingomonas sp. FW306-1B-B10E | reverse complement strand
GTGCCGGGGAGGATCGAAGGGTCCTCCAACTCCGCCAGCCGCCGCGCCTGTTCGCGCGGAACCGCGATCAGCGCATCCGCCTCCGCCCCCGCCTCCCCCGCCAGCAATGCGCGCGGCGTGGCGTCGGCGACGATCCGCCCTGCCGCCATCACCAGCACCCGGTCGGCGAGCAGCAGCGCCTCGGCCATGTCGTGGGTGACGAGGATCGTGGTGAGCTCCATCCGATCGTGCAGCGCGCGGATCGCCTTGCCGAGCCCGTCGCGGGTCACCGGATCGAGCGCGCCGAACGGCTCGTCCATCAGCAGCACGCCCGGCGCGCAGGCGAATGCGCGCGCCACCCCGACGCGCTGGCGCTGCCCGCCCGACAGCGCATCGGGCATCCGCACCGCCAGCGCCGGATCGAGCTCGACCAAAGCGAGCAATTCGGCCACCCGGTCGCGCGTCTCGCGCTCTCCGGCGAGCCGCAGCCCGATCGCGACATTCTCGCCGACGTTCAGGTGCGGGAACAGCCCGATATTCTGGAAGACATAGCCGATCCGCCGGCGCAGCAGATGCGGCGGCTCGGCGGCCACCGGCGCGCCGCCGATCAGGACCTCGCCGCTGCTCGGCTCGACCAGCCGATTGACCATCTTGAGCAAGGTCGACTTGCCCGACCCGGAGGCGCCGACCAGCGCGACGAAGCTGCCTGCCGTGACCTCCAGTGACACCGCGTCGACGGCCGCCGGGCTGCCCGCATAGACCTTACTGACATTTTTGAAGGTAACGCTGCAGCTTTGCTCTGGCATCGCCGGCTTTTGTGCGGGATGACGGGGCAAAGGTCAAAACAACAGAGGGGCAGGATGGCAGGCGAACCAGCGATCTTCATCACCGGGGGCGCGTCGGGGATCGGCCAGGCGGTCGCCAAGCTGTTCGCCGCGCGCGGCTGGCGGGTCGGCCTCGCCGACGTCAATGCTGCCGGGCTCGCGGCGACGCAGGCGATGCTGCCGCCAGGGATGGCGACGACGCATGTCATGGACGTGCGCGACCGCGACCAGTGGCGCGCCGCGCTCGCTGCCTTCGCCGAAAGCAGCGGCGGGCGGCTCGACGTGCTGTTCAACAATGCCGGGATCGCGGTCGGCGGGCAGCTGGCGGGAGCGAGCGACGACGAGATCGACCGGATCGTCGGCGTCAATCTCGTCGGCGTGATCAACGGCGCGCGCGCGGGCTATCCCTTCCTCAAGGCGACCCCGGGTTCGGCTTTGGTCAATACCGCGTCCGCCGCGGCGATCTACGGGTCGAGCGGGCTGGCGCTTTATGCCGCGGTCAAGTTCGGCGTGCGCGGGCTATCCGAGGCGCTCGACGCCGAATGGTCGCCCGATGGGATCAAGGTGCGGGTGGTGATGCCGAGCTTCATCGACACGCCTTTGCTCGATTCGAACATCTCGGGCACCAATTACACCGCGCGCGATTCGGTGCGCGCCGCGGGGCTCGAATTCACGCCGCTCGACCAGGCCGCAGAGGCGATCTGGGACGGCATTCAGCGCGACAAGGTCCATGTCATCATCGGCAAGACCGCGCGGCGCCTCGCCTTCGCGGCGCGGTGGATGCCGGGCGCGCTGCGCAAGCAGATGCGCCGCGGGGCTCGGCGGTAGCATGGTCAACCTTGCGCCCCTCCCTTCAAGGGAGGGGTTGGGGGTGGGTGCGCGCGTCTGCGCGCCCAAAGAGAATCCTCGCCAAGTATCTGAGCGTCGAGCAGGGCATCGAGCCCTGCCCGCCGCTACCCACCCCTGGCCCCTCCCTTGAAACGGAGGGGTAAAGCGGAATGTTGATCGGCGCTAAAGCAGCGCGTCGATCGCCTGCGCCATCGCGATGTCGCGCTGCGACAGGCCGCCGGCATCATGCGTCGTGAGCAGGATGTCGACGCGGTTCCACACGTTCGACCATTCGGGGTGGTGATCGGCCTTTTCGGCGAGCAGCGCGACCCGCGCCATGAAGCCGAACGCCTGGTTGAAGTCGGTGAAGGTCAGCCGCCGCATGATCGCGTCGCGGGCCTCGTCATACCCCCAATCGGGAATCGCGGCGAGCGACTCGCGCCGGTGTCCCTCGGTCAATCGCGCCACCATGATCGCCTCCTTGCCCAGCCTTCGCGCTACCGCCTATGGGTTCGGCGATGCGCGGACAAGCACCTTCCCACGCGCCGGACGCGGCAACGATCGAGGCGCTCGCCCGCGCGGCGCTGGCGCGCATCCCCGAGCCGTTCGCTACGCACCTCGCCGACGTCGTGCTGATCGTCGAGGAATTCGCTGACGACGAGACGCTGGACGCACTCGGGATCGAGGATCCGTTCGACCTCACCGGCCTCTATCACGGCCGCCCGATCGGCGAGAAATCGTCGTTCGATTCGGGCGCGCTGCCCGATCGCATCCACCTATACCGCCGCGCGATCCTCGACGAATGGTGTGCCACCGGCGTGACGCTGCCGGATTTGGTCAGTCACATCGTCGTGCACGAGGTAGGGCATCATTTCGGCTTGTCCGACGACGACATGCACGCGCTGGAAGACGCCGCCGGGTGAGCGCGGGCCTGGCTTTCGCCGACGTGGCAGGCGTGCGGGGCGGGCGGGCGCTGTTCGAAGGGCTGAGTTTCGCGCTCGGCCCCGGCGACGCGGCATTGGTGACCGGGCCCAACGGCACCGGCAAATCGAGCCTGATCCGCATCGCGGCGGGGCTGCTTCCGGCTGCGGCGGGGCGGGTCAGCGGCGAGGGCGCACGCGCGCTGCTCGCCGAGAGCGCTGCGCTCGATCCCGAACTGTGCGTCGCCGCGGCGCTTCGTTTCTGGGCGAAGCTAGACGGACGCGCCGCGGCGGTCGACGCGGCGCTGGCCGCGGTGAACCTCGACGCCCTCGCACAGGTCCCCGTCCGACTGCTGTCGACCGGCCAGAGGCGCCGCGCCGGGCTGGCGCGCGTGGTGGCGAGCGGCGCGCCGGTTTGGCTGCTCGACGAGCCGGCCAATGGGCTCGACGGAGATTCGGTGCGCATGCTGGAGACGCTGGTCGCCGATCACCGGCGCAGCGGCGGGATTGCGCTGGTGGCGACGCATCTTCCGATCGCGCTGCCCGGTGCGCTGGAGATAAAGTTGTGAAGGTGCGGCTCGTCCCGATCCTCCCCCGGAGGGGGAGGGGGACCGCGAAGCGGTGGAGGGGTAGTCTCCCCAAGCAATCCGCTAGCCTGCGGCGCCTACCCCTCCACCAAGCTGCGCTTGGTCCCCAGTGGGAGGCCGAACATGCCCCGCATGTTCGAGGATCGTCCGGGGGACGATCCGACCTCGCACTCCCTCCGGGGGAGGATTTGTGAGCCCCTTCCTCGCCATCGTGTGGCGCGAGCTGCGGCGCGCGTGGAGCACCGGCGGGCTGCTGATGCCGATCGCCTTCTTCCTGCTCGTCGCAATCCTGTTTCCCTTCGCTATCGGCCCCGACGGCAAGTTGCTCGCACGCGTCGGCGGCGGCGTGATCTGGGCGGCCGCCTTGCTCGCGGCGTTGCTTCCGGTCGAGCGGCTGGTGACGCCCGATGCCGAGAGCGGCGTGCTCGACCAGTTCGCTGCGCGCGGGCTCTCCGACAGCGCCGTGGCGGCGGCAAAGATGGTCGGCCACTGGCTGGGCTTCGCGCCGGCATTGCTCACCGCGACGGTGGTCGCTGCAGCATTGCTGCACTTGCCCGGCGCCGCGTTGCTGCCGTTGCTCGCCGGACTCGCGATCGGCACCCCCGGACTCGCCGCGCTCGGCGTGGCTACCGCCGCGCTCGTCGCCGGGTTGCGCGGTGCCGGTGCGCTGGCGGGTCTGGTGATGCTGCCTTTTGCGGTGCCGCTGCTGATCTTCGGCGCGGGCGCGACCGGGGATCAGCCGGGCGCGTTCAAGCTGCTCGGCGCAGTCAGTCTGTTGCTGGTCGCGGGCTGCCCGTTCGTAGCCGGGGCGGCGATCCGGATGGGGCGGAGCTGAAGCGGCCGCTCACGCCTCGGGCGGCAGCTCGTCGCCGAACACCACCACTGCCGAGCCCTCCGCCAGCGCCGTCTCGGTCGCCGCGCGCAGCACGGGATCGTCATTCGCCGCGGGGTCGGCGACCTCCATCCCCTTTTCCAGTCGCACCATCATCCAGCCGGTGCCGAGCGCGACGCCCGCGGCCCTGCGCTGGGCGGTTTCGAAATCCTCGGCCGCGACATAGATCAGCATCGCGTGCCGCGCGCCCGGCCGGCGCCCTTCGACGTCGTCCGCGACCGCCGTCGCCAGGAACACCGAGAGCGCCATCAGCGGCTCCAGCGCGCGAAGATCGCGGTCGGCAACTCGAGCCCGCGCGCCTCCTCGCGCACGGTCAGCTCGCCCGCCTCGACCTTGCCGCCGAGATCGCCGAACGACTGGCGGACCAGCTCGCCGATCGCCAGCGCCGACATGCGCACCGCGTAGACGGTGAGGAACAGGAAGCGCGAATCCGCGTCGAGCAGTTTCCGGGTATCGGCGATCAGCCCGGGCAGCCCCTCTTCGAGCTTCCACACTTCGCCGTTGGGCCCGCGCCCCCATTTGGGCGGATCTAGGATGATCCCGTCATAGCGCCGCCCCCGCCGGACCTCGCGCGCGACGAACTTGCCGGCATCGTCGATCATCCAGCGGATCGGCAGGTCGGCCATCCCCGACAGCACGGCATTGGCCTTGCCCTCGGCGACCGACTTCTTCGACGCGTCGACATGCGTCATCCGCGCGCCCTTGGCCGCCAGCGCGAGCGTGCCGACGCCGGTATAGCCGAACAGGTTCATCACCTCGGGGGCGGGCAGGTCAGCGGTCTGCGCGCGCATCCAGCTCCATACCGGCGCCATGTCGGGGAAGAAACCGAGATGGCGGAACGGCGTCGTCTGCGCGGTGAAGGTGACTTCGTTCCATTGGAGCGGCCAGCCCTCGCGCGGAGTCGGCGTGGTGAAATGCCAGCGGCCGCCACCCTCGTCGTCGGGCGCGGGGAGGAATTCGCCATGCGCTTCCCAATTGTCGGACGCGGGCGCCCACATCGCCTGCGGTTCGGGGCGGATGAAGCGGTAGCGGCCATAGCGCTCGAGCTTGCGGCCATAGCCGGAGTCGATCAGCCCGTAATCGGCCCAAGGCTCGCCGGTGAGAGTGATGAGGTCCATGCGACGTCCATAGAAGCACATGCGCGTTTCTCAATCCTCCCCCGGAGGGAGACCGCGAAGCGGTGGAGGGGTAGTCTCCACGGGCGACATCGCTTGAGGAGACTACCCCTCCGTCAGCCTGCGGCTGCCACCTCCCCCTCCGGGGGAGGCGCTAGGCCTTGGGCGTCGCGCGCTCGGCGATATAGGCGGTGACCGCCTCGAAGGTCGCCGGCAGCACGTCGTAGCGCTCCTGCCGCTCGTGGAGGTCGCCGACGCGCGCGGGCACCGATGGCCGCAACCCGGTCGCCCGCTCAACTGCCTCGGCGAACTTGGCCGGATGCGCCGTCGCGAGCGTCACCACCGGCACCTCGGCCGGAAGCCCGGCACGGCGCGCCGCGGCCAAGCCGATCGCGCTGTGCGGGTCGAGCACCTGCCCGGCTTCGGCAAAGCCCCAGCGCATCGCCTCGTTCATCGCATCGGCGTCGATCCGGTCGCTGGCGAAGAGCGCTGCCGCGCCGTCGCGCTGGGCGTTGGTGAGCTGCATCGCGCGTGCCGCCTCGAACCCGCGCATCTGCTCGCCTATGGGTGCGCCGGCGAGGTCGGCGAGCAGGCGCTCGAAATTGGAGCTGACCTGGATGTCCATCGACGGCGCCGCGGTCGGCGTGACCGTGCCGGTCGAATAGTCGCCCGACGAGAGCGCGCGGTGGAGGATGTCGTTGACGTTGGTCGCGACGACCAGCTTGGCCACCGGCAACCCCATCTTGGCGGCGACATAGCCGGCGAACACGTCGCCGAAATTGCCGGTCGGCACCGAGAAGGCGACCGGCCGGTCGGGCGCGCCGAGCCGGACTGCGGCGTAGAAATAATAGACCACCTGCGCCATCAGCCGCGCCCAGTTGATCGAATTGACCGCGGTCACCTGGAAGCGGCCGGCAAAGTCGGCATGGTTGAACATCGCCTTCACCAGCGCCTGGGCGTCGTCAAAGCTGCCCTCGATCGCGATGTTATGCACGTTGGGGGCGAGCACCGTCGTCATCTGGCGGCGCTGGACCTCGGACACGCGGCCCTTGGGGTGGAGCATGAAGATGTCGACGCCGACCCGTCCGGCGACCGCATCGATCGCGGCGCTGCCGGTGTCGCCCGAGGTCGCGCCGACGATGGTGAGGTGGGTCGATCCGCCGGTCAGGAACTTCTCGAACAGCAGTCCCAACAGCTGAAGCGCGACATCCTTGAACGCAAGCGTCGGGCCGTGGAACAGCTCGAGCAGCCAATGCTGGTGGTCGAGCTGCACGAGCGGCGTCACCGCGGCATGGCTGAAGCGGCCGTATGCGCGGGTGCACAGGTCGCGCAGCTCGTCTTCGGACAGGTCCGGCCCGACGAACGGCAGCATTACCCGCACCGCGGTCTCGACATAGGACAGGCCGGCGAGCGCCGCGATCTCGTCGCGGGTGAAGCTCGGCCACGCCTCGGGAACGTAGAGCCCGCCGTCGCTCGCCAGTCCGGCAAGCGTGACGTCGCGAAAGCCGAGCAGGGGCGCGGCGCCTCGGGTGCTTTGGTAGCGCATGGGCGGGGGTTAGCGGCGTGTCGACGGGGTCACAAGATAGGTGATGTTTAGCGTGCTTCGGTGAACCACGGCGGGCGTCTCCTCTTCCTCTCCCATTGGGAGAGGTAGCGAAGCTTGGCAGCTTGCTGCCTAGCGGAGCTAGGTGAGGGTGTTTGCACTATCGATAGGGCGATCCCCTCACCCAGCTCCGACTAGGGCCCGCTGAAGAAGCGGACCCAAGTCTGCGCAACCCTCTCCCGACGGGAGAGGGGTCAGGCGGCCGCCTTCCGCCCTCGCCAGCGCAGCGCCAGCAAGTAGATCACGCTCGCCACCGCCGCGAACAGGAACCATTGCACGCCGTACGCCAGATGGTTGTTCGGCACCGAGGACAGGTCGGGCGCGGCATTCGGCGCGAGCCCCGGCGCGGGGGTATCGGCGATCAGCATCAGCCGCTTGGGGCTACGATCGAACAGCGAGGCCAGCATCGAGCGGCCGTCGGGCGCGTGGCCGATCCGGCCGCGTACCTCACCGCCCTTCCACACCGGCTTGGCCATCGGGTCGCGCGTGGTGCCGAGCTGGACCAGCATCCCCGGCCCCTCGGCGCCGCCGGTGCGGCATTCGACGATGAAGCGGAAGCCGGCGCTGCCCGCGCCGGCGAGCCTGCTCGACACCGGCTGAACGCAATAGCCGTGCGCCTTGCGGAACAGCAGCCGGTCGTCGGGCAGGCGCGGAAAGGCGATCTCCGGCAGCGACGGATTGGCGGCGAGCTGCGCGAGCATCGCTTCCTTCTGCGGCCGGCGGATCATCAGCTGCCACAGCCCGAGCCCGATCATCGCCGCCACCGCGAGGCCGACGATCGCGGTCGGGATCAGCGGGAAGCGGCGCCTCGAAACGACGAAGGGAGGCAGCGCGGTGCTGCCTCCCTCGATTTGCGTGTCGCGCGTGTCGGCCAAATCAGCCGGCGTGGACGGGTGCGCCCCAGCCGCCCCAGACATAGATCGACGCGAACAGGAACAGCCACACCACGTCGACGAAGTGCCAGTACCAGGCCGCCGCCTCAAAGCCGAAATGCTGGCGCGGGGTGAAGTGGCCCTTATAGACGCGCACCAGGTTGACGATCAGGAAGATCGTGCCGACCAGCACGTGGAAGCCGTGGAAGCCGGTCGCCATGAAGAAGGCGCCGCCATAGCTGCTGCCGCCTTCGCTCGCGCCCTTGAACGGGAACGGCGCGTGCATGTACTCATAGGCCTGCACGCAGCTGAAGATCAGGCCGAGGATGATCGTCAGCCACAGCCCCTTCTTGACGCCGTCATCCTCGCCGACGCCGAGCAGGCCCCACAGCCCCTTGAGCGCGCCGCCGCGCTGGTTGTGGAGCAAGGCGTGGTGCGCCCAGGTCACGGTGCAGCCCGAGCAGAGCAGGATCAAAGTGTTGAGCAGCGGGAATTCCCAAGCGTTCAGCACTTCCATGCCCTTGGGCGGCCATTGCCCGCCGACCGCGTCGACGGTCGAGGGGAAGAGCGCGAAGTCGAACCACGCCCAGAACCAGCCGACGAAGAACATCACTTCGGAAGCGATGAACAGGATCATGCCGTAGCGCAGGTGGAGCTGGACGATCGGCGTGTGATCGCCGGCATGCGCCTCGCGGATCACGTCCGACCACCAGCCGAAGAAGGTGATCAGAATGCCCGCAACGCCCGCGAAGAAGACGAGGTTCGCCGAGGGCATGCTGTGCATCCACATGATGCCGCCCGAGGCGAGCACCAAAGCCGCCATCGAGCCGAAGAGCGGCCAGATGCTCGGGGGAAGGATGTGATATTGGTGGTTCTTGGCACCCGCCATCGGCTCGTCCCTGTTTATCGCTTTGGGGCGTCTCTAGCTTGCAGTCTTGCCGGAATCTACCGGGTAAAATGTGTAGGACAAGGTGATCTCGCGGATGTCGCGCGCGTCGGGGTCCTGCTGGATCGCCGGATCGACGTAGAAGATCACCGGCATGCGGACCTCCTCGCCCGGCTGCAGCGTCTGCTGGGTGAAGCAGAAGCACTGGATCTTGGTGAAATATTTGCCGGCGGCGGCAGGGGTGACGTTGAACGTCGCCGATCCGGTTATCGGCTTGTCCGACAGGTTCTTCGCCTTGAAGAAGGCCATGTCGCGGCCGCCGACGTCGATCGTGTCGGCGCGCTGCTCGGGCACGAAGCGCCAGGGCAGCTTCGGGCTGACATTGCTGTCGAATGCGACGGTGATCTTGTCGCCGGTGGTGCCCGGCGCGCGCAGCCCGCGCTGGGTGGTGCCGTTGAGACCGGTCGCCTCGCAGAAGATCCGGTAGAGCGGCACGCTCGCAAAGCCGACGCCGGTCATCGTGCAGACGCCGAGCCCCGCGAACAATGCCGTGCGCAGGTTGCGGTTCATCCCGAATGCCCGATCTGGATCTTCACGATCGAGATCGCGAAGACGAGCACGACGAACACCGCCAGCAGCACTCCCATGACGCGCGCGCGTGAACGCTGACGGGCGCGGATCAGCTGGGTTTGGTCCAGGTCGGTCATGCAAGCCACCTATCGGCGACGAGCGCGCCGAACATCAGGAACAGATAGAAGATCGAATATTTGAACAGCCGCTTCTCGGGGGCCATCGCGTCGCCGGGCACCGAGCGGCGCAGCGCGACCTGCGCGACCAAAGCGAGGAACACCGCGTCGAGCACCACTGCCGACCAGCCATAGACCGCGCCGGCCAGCCCCAGCGGCCAGGGCGCGATCGCCGCGGCGACCATCGGCAGGGTGTAGAGCCCGATCTGGAGCCGGGTCGAACGCTCCCCCGCCACCACCGGCAGCATCGGCACCCCGGCATTGGCGTAATCGGTCTTCACGAACAAAGCGAGCGCCCAGAAATGCGGCGGCGTCCACAGGAAGATCAAGGCGAACAAAAGTGCCGGCAGCAAGGCGACGTCGCCGGTCGCCGCCGCCCAGCCGATCAGCGGCGGGAAGGCGCCCGCGGCCCCGCCGATGACGATGTTCTGCGGGGTGCGGCGCTTGAGCCAGATCGTGTAGACGAAGACGTAGAACAGGATCGACGCCGCGAGGATGATCGTCGCCGCGAGGTTGATCGCGAAATACATCAGCGCCAGGCTGAACCCGGCCAGCCCGACCCCGAAATGCAGCGCCGACTGGCGGTCCATCCGCCCGGCGGGGAGCGGGCGCTTCTGCGTCCGCTTCATCTTGGCGTCGAGATCGGCCTCGTACCATTGATTGAGCGCCCCCGCAGCGCCCGCGCCCAATGCGATGCACAGGATCGCCGTGAAGCCCAGCACCGGATGGATCGGCACCGGCGCAGCGAGCATCCCGCACAGCCCGGTGAACACGACGAGCGTCATCACCCGCGGCTTGGTCAGCGCAAGGAAATCGCGCCAGTCGGCAGGGAGATCGGTACCGGCTAGGGTGGGTGCGGACGACATGATCGTTTGCGCTATAGGCCCGACTCCTGGGCGCGGAAAGAGCGCGGTGCGGCGGATGGCCAGTAAGCCTGTCCGAAGCTAAGAGAAAGTCATGCCTCGCCCGGCTTCGGGCCATATCGAGAAGGATCGCCCGGAACATGCACGATTCGCGCAGGATTCTCGATCGCTTCTCGGTGCTGATCGATCCCGAGGTGACGATCGGCTTTCCCCATCCCGACGTGCCGCCGCAGGAGTTGCACGTCGAGCCGCCGATCCTGCTGCGCCAAGGCGTCTACGACATCGAGTTCATCGGCGCCTTCACCTTTCTCGGTGGCCAGCGCACGTCGATGCGCCACATCTGGATGATCGGCCGCTTCTGCTCGATTGCCTATAATGTGATGACGGGCGTCGAAGAGCATCCCACCGATTTTCTGTCGCCCAGCCCGATCTTCCAGGGTGCGTTTCCGTGGCGGCAGATGGAGGCGTTTCGCGAGCGCAACAGCGAGGTGCTGAGCAGGTCGTCCGAGAAATGGTGGTCGCGGCGCGATAACGGCTTTCCCAAGATCCGAATCGGCAGCGATGTATGGATCGGCGAAGGCGCGCTGATCCGCCGCGGCGTGACGATCGGGGACGGGGCGGTGATCGCCGCCCGCTCGGTGGTGACTCGCGACGTACCGCCTTATGCGATCGTCGGCGGCAGCCCAGCGCGGATCATCCGCTATCGCTTCGAGCCGGCCGTGGTGGAGGCGCTCCTCACGCTGCAATGGTGGCAATATGGCGTCAGCGCACTCGACGGCGTCGACATGTCGAACATTCATCAGGCGATCGATCAGATCGACCGCAACATCGCCTCGGGAGACGCGCAGCCTTACCAGACTCCGATCGTCCGACTCGATCATCGGCAGGATGCCACCTTGTGGACGCCGGATGCCGCTGCCGGCCGATTGGTCCCGGTCGATCCCGCGCCCTGGCTCGACGACGAGTCGCGCTGACTTCTAAGGCCGGTACTCAGCCCAGCCGGGTGCGGTTGGCCTTCACCTTGCGGCGGTAGTGGCGGAGCACTTTCCGCGTGCCGGCGAGCGGATCGCCGCCGAGCTTGCCGGTGACCAGAGCCGCCTGAAGCTCGATCGCGGCCTGCATCTTTTCGGAAACCATCAGCCGCGCCTCTTCGGCGGCATCGAACCCGCCGGTAGCCATCTTCACCGTGCGCAGCCCGATCACCGCCGAGGCTTCCATGCCGAGTGCCCAGGCGTCGAGCCCCGCGCTGGCCCAGCCGCCATATGCCCATTTGTACATCGCCGTCCTTCACGCTCGCCCGCCGGCTCCGACGTCCGGACTCAACGAACCATCTTCGCCTGCGGGCCCGCGCTTGCCAAATGAAAACGCCCCGGAGTTTCCCCCGGGGCGCTTGCGGTTGCCTTTCGGCAGCGGCTTAGTGGTGCGAACCGCCGTCGATCACCGGCAAGGTCTCGAACTGGTGGAAGGGCGGCGGGCTGGACAGCGTCCATTCGAGCGTCGTCGCGCCTTCGCCCCACGGATTGTCGCCCGCCTTGCGGCCCGCGATCAGCGAGTAGACGATGTTGACGAAGAAGATGCCGACGCCGGCGGCCATGATCATATAGCCGTAGGTCGCGACCTGGTTCCAATGCGCATAGGCGTCGGGATAGTCCGGATAGCGCCGCGGCATGCCCTGGAGCCCCAGGAAGTGCATCGGGAAGAACATTACGTTCACGCCGATGAAGAACACCCAGAAGTGCAGCTGGCCGAGCAGTTCGCTGTACATCCGGCCCGAGATCTTCGGGAACCAGTAATAGAAGCCGGCGAACAGCGAGAACACCGCGCCGAGCGACAGCACATAGTGGAAGTGCGCCACCACGTAATAGGTGTCCTGCATGTAATCGTCGACGCCGCCATTGGCGAGCACGACGCCGGTCACGCCGCCGACGGTGAACATGAAGATGAAGCCGATCGACCAGACCATCGGAGTCTTGAAGGTCAGGCTGCCGCCCCACATCGTCGCGATCCACGAGAAGATCTTCACGCCGGTGGGCACCGCGATCACCATCGTCGCCGCGGTGAAGTACATCTTCACGGTCACCGAAAGCCCGGTGGTGAACATGTGGTGCGCCCAAACGACGAAGCCGACCAAGCCGATCGCGACCATGGCATAGGCCATGCCGAGATAGCCGAACACCGGCTTGCGGCTGAAAGTCGCGATGATCTGGCTGACGATGCCGAAGCCCGGCAGGATCATGATGTACACTTCGGGATGCCCGAAGAACCAGAACAGATGCTGGTAGAGGATCGGATCGCCGCCGTACGCCGGATCGTAGAATGCCGTGCCGAAATTGCGGTCGGTCAGCAGCATGGTGATCGCAGCAGCGAGCACCGGCAGCGCCAGCAGCAGCAGGAACGCAGTGATCAGCACCGACCAGACGAACAGCGGCATCTTGTGCAGGGTCATGCCCGGCGCGCGCATGTTGAAGATCGTGGTGATGAAGTTGATCGCGCCGAGGATCGAGCTCGCGCCCGCCAGATGGAGCGACAGGATCGCCATGTCGACCGAGGGTCCGGGCTCGCCATAGGTCGAGAGCGGCGCATAGACCGTCCAGCCGGTGCCCGCGCCCACGCCGACGAACGGCGAGGCGAGCAGCAGCGTGAAGGCCGGGATGAGCAGCCAGAAGCTGATATTGTTCATCCGCGGGAACGCCATGTCCGGCGCCCCGATCATGATCGGCACGAACCAGTTGCCGAAGCCGCCGATCATCGCCGGCATGACCATGAAGAACACCATGATCAGGCCGTGCGCGGTGATCAGCACGTTCCAGAAGTGGAGTGCGTCGTCGAGGCTGTGCCCGCCGCCGTGCAGCATGTTCAGCCAGGTCGGCAGATACTGGATGCCCGGGTGCATCAGCTCGGCGCGCATCAGGCCCGAGATCCCGCCGCCGATGATGCCGGCGGCGATCGCGAAGATCAGGTAGAGCGTGCCGATGTCCTTGTGGTTCGTCGACATGAACCAGCGCTGGAAGAAGCTGGGCTTGTGATCGGCGTCGTGATGGTCGTGCGCATGGGCGTGGCCGTGGTCATGCGCCTGGAGAGCGGTGTCGGTCATGGTCTCAGTTGCCCGTCTGTCCGAGGCCCGCCGGATTCTGCGTCGCGGGCTTGTTGGTAACCGTGGCCGGCACGGTCGCGTTCTCGACCGGTCCGGCTTCTGCGGCGTTGCTGGTCTCGGCCGAGGCATCGTTGCCCGCGGCGGTGGTCGACTGCGGCTCGGCATTGGCGCCGGGCATCTTGCCGCCCTTGGACGCGACCCACTGCGCGAACACTGCCGGGCTCACTGCCTCGACCGCGATCGGCATGTACGCATGGCGCGCGCCGCACAGTTCCGAGCACTGGCCGAAATAGAGGCCGGGCTTCTCGATGATGAAGCTGGTCTCGTTGAGGCGGCCGGGAACCGCGTCGAGCTTGATCCAGAAGGCGGGGACCGCCCAGCTGTGGATCACGTCCTGTGCAGTGGTGACGAGGCGGATCGGCACGCCATAGGGCAGCACGACGCGGGTGTCAGTCGCGAGCAGGCGCGGGCCGTCCTGGTCGGTGCGGTAGCGCTGGCCGGGTGCGACTTCGGTCTGCTCCTTGAGCAGATTGGCGGTCAGCTTGATGTCGCCGTGATCGGGATATTCGTAACTCCAGAACCACTGGTTGCCGATCGCCTTCAAGGTCACGGCATTGTCGGGCGCGGGCTTGAACTGCGCGGCGAGCAGCCGGATCGAAGGCACGGCGATCGCGATCAGGATCAGCACCGGGGCGAGCGTCCAGACGATCTCGATCGCGGTGTTGTGGCTGGTGCGCGACGGCGTCGGGTTGGCGGCGCGGCGATAGCGGATGATCACCCAGATCAGCAGCGCGAGCACGAACAGCGAGATGATCGTGATCAGCGGCACGAGGATCGTATTGTGGAACCAATGCGCCTCGCGGCCATTGGGCGTCACCTGGTCCTGCAGCCCGTAGATCGCGTCCCGCGGCTGGCCGATCGTCTTGGACGGGCCGAGCAGCGGCTTGCCCGACGCGTCGAGCGTCGGATCGGCTACCGCCGCCGGGGTCGGTGCGGCTGCCGTGGCCGGAGCGCCGGCAGGGGCGCCCGTGGTGCCGGCGTCCTGCTGAGTCGTGGCGGCGGCTGCCGGCGCGGCGGCGGGCGCTGCGCTATTCTGCGCGTAGACCGGCGCCCCCAGCGCCAGTCCCGCAGCCAGGACAATCGAAGTCAATCCAAGCATGCGCATCGTTTGTTTTCACCCTGTTGGCGTGGCTGCGCCGTCGGCAAGAAAGGAAAAGGAACAGTCAGCGCGTATACGCGGCTCAAGGCCATTCTCAACCCTTTTTGATGGCCGTTGCGGACGCTGGGTGGCGTCCCTAAGAGTGCGCGCAGGTGCAGCATGGAGTGGGCGCGTTGACCCGAGACGAAGTTCTGGAAGAGTTTCGCGCGGCGGACGCATTGCTCGAGGGCCATTTCATCCTCTCGTCTGGGCTGCGCAGCGCGCGCTACCTCCAATGCGCCCGCGTGCTGATGGACCCCAAGCGCGGCGCCCGGCTCGCCGAAGCGCTCGCCGCGCAGATCCCCGCCGAGCTGCGCGAGCAGATCAGCGCGGTGGTCTCGCCGGCGATGGGCGGGGTGATCGCCGGGCATGAAATGGCGCGCGCCCTGGGCGTCGAGGCGATGTTCGTCGAGCGCCCGACCGGCAGCTTCGAGCTGCGCCGCGGCTTCCGCCTCGAACCCGGCCAGAGGGTGCTGATGATGGAAGATGTCGTCACGACCGGGCTGTCCTCGCGCGAGGCGATCAAGGCGATCGAGGAAGCGGGCGGCGAAGTGATCGCGATGGCGTCGCTGGTCGATCGCTCGGGCGGCGCTGCGGCGTTCGAAGTCCCCTTCTTCGCCTTGCTCGAACTCGATGTGCCCACCTACGCGCCCGAGGCATTGCCGCCCGAGCTCGCCGCGATCCCCGCGATCAAGCCGGGGAGCCGCGCCGAAGCATGACCGGCAAGCTGCGCCTGGGCCTCAACATCGATCACGTGGCGACGGTGCGCAACGCGCGCGGCTCGGGCTATCCCGATCCGGTGCGCGCCGCCTTGCTCGCCGCCGAGGCGGGCGCTGACGGGATCACCGCGCATCTGCGCGAAGACCGCCGCCACATCACCGACGACGACATCGCCCGCCTCTCGGCCGAGCTGACCATCCCGCTCAACTTGGAAATGGCGGCGACCGAGGAAATGCTCGCGATCGCGCTCCGCCACCGCCCGCACGCAGTGTGCATCGTTCCCGAGAAGCGCGAGGAGCGTACCACCGAGGGCGGACTCGACGCCGCGGGGCAGTACGAGCATCTCGCACCGATGGTGGCGAAGCTGCGCGACAACGGCAGCCGGGTGTCGCTGTTCATCGAGCCCGACGAGCGCCAGATCGACGCCGCGCTGCGGCTGCGCGCGCCGGTGGTCGAGCTCCACACCGGGCGCTATTGCGAGCTCGCCGAGGACGCGCGGGCCGACGAGCTGCGCCGCATCGCCGACGCCGCCGCGCTCGCCGCCAAGGCCGGGCTCGAGCCGCATGCCGGGCACGGGCTGACGTTCGACAATGTCGTGCCGATCGCCGCCATCCCGCAGGTGATGGAATTGAACATCGGCCACTTCCTGATCGGCGAGGCGATCTTCGACGGGTTGGCGCCGGTGGTGCAGCGGATGCGCGCACTGATGGATTCGGCGCGTTGACGCTGCGCGGCGTCACCTTTTTCATCGTGGCGGCGATCAGCGCCTATCTCTGTGCGCGCGCAGCCATGATACCGATCGGGATCCTGCTGGGCAAAGTGCCGAACGCCGACACGGCCAGGATCGTCGAAACGGCCATGCGACGCTCGCTGCCGATTCTGGCGCCCGGCGCGCTTCTGTGGATCGGCGCCCTCGTCCTGCGTTCGCGCCGCGGCTATGGCTGGCTGCCGCTCGCATTGGTGGTCGCCGCGCCTTGTGCCAGCGTCGCGGTGCTGTTGCTGCTGGGGCCGGCATGATCCTCGGCCTGGGATCCGACCTGTGCAACATCGAGCGGATCCAGTCCTCGCTCGACCGCTTCGGCAGCCGCTTCGAGGCGCGCGCCTTCACCGAGACCGAGCTCAGAAAGGCCGCGCGGCGCCCGCACAATTATGCCGCCACGCTCGCCAAGCGCTTCGCCGCCAAGGAAGCTTATTCCAAGGCGGTCGGAACCGGGTTCAAGAACGGCGTGTTCCTCAAGGATATCGGTGTCGTCAATGCGCCTTCGGGGGCGCCGACGCTGGCGCTGACCGGGGGAGCGAAGGCGCGGCTTGACGCGCTCACGCCCGACGGCCACGTCGCGAAGGTGCATCTCACGCTGACCGACGATCATCCCTGGGCCTTTGCCATGGTGATGATCGAGGCGATCGCGGTCGGGAAGGACGAGTGATGGCCATGGCCGCGGATGAGTTGGCGTTGACGCACGAACAGGATTTCGAAGAGCGGGACAAGGACGCGCGGCGCGGCACCGACTGGTGGGCCGAGCTGCGCGGCATCTTCTGGCTGATCCTCGCGGTGCTCGGCTTCCACAGCCTCGTCGCCAAGCCCTTCTACATCCCCTCCGAATCGATGATGCCGGGGCTGCTGGTCGGCGACCGGCTGGTCGTCACCAAATATCCCTATGGCTACAGCTTCGTCACGCCGACCTTTCACTTGCTGCCGTTCATTCCCGGCCGTCTGTTCGGCAGCCTGCCCAAGCGCGGGGACGTGGTGATCGTCACCCCGCCGGGCACCGAGACCGACTATATCAAGCGCGTCATCGGGCTGCCCGGCGACACCATCGCGGTGCGCGACGGCGTGGTCTGGCTCAACGGCAAGCCGATCCCGCGCCGCGCCGCGGGGACGCGCGACATCCCGGTCGACGCCAACACCCGCTGCGACCCCGATCATTATCGCGACAGCCTCGTCCGCCTGGCCGACGGCAAGGCGGTCTGCCGGCTGCCGATCTTCCGCGAGACTTTGCCCGAGGGCCGGTCCTACGACACGGTCGACCTCGGCTGGAGCCCCGGCGACAATTATCCCGAGACCAAGGTGCCCGCAGGCCGCGTCTTCCTGATGGGCGACAATCGCGACAATTCGGCCGACAGCCGTTTCACCGTCGCCCAGAATGGGCTCGGCGGCCCGGTGCCGTGGGAGAATATCGGCGGACGCGCCGAATTCCTCACTTTCTCGCTCGACGGCAGCGCGAGCTGGAACCCGCTGAGCTGGCCCGCCTCCTTCCGTCCCGGCCGCGCCGGCACGTCGCTCCACCCGACCCAGGAGACCCGATGACCGCCGATTCCCCGCAGAGCGAAGGCGTCGCCGTCGTCCACCAGCCCGGCCCCAACGAGCTGCGCGACCCGATCGTCCGCGCCGAGCTGAAGCGCGCCTCGGTCTGGTTCGGGCTCGCGATCGGCACGGCGCTGGTCGTGCTGCTGATCCAGCCGCTGCTGATCATCTTCGGCGGGCTCGTCTTCGCCTCGATGCTCGACGGCGGCGTGCGGCTGCTCGGCCGCGTCCTGCCGATCCCGCGCGGGCTTCGGCTGCTGCTCGTCGTATTGTTCGTCATCGCCTTCATCGGCGGGGTCTTCTATCTGACCGGCGTCCAGATCGCGCTCCAGGCCGAGCAATTGCGCACCACGCTCGAGATCCAGGGCAACCGCGTCGTCTCGTGGATCTCCAGCCTCGGGCTGATGCCCGGCCGCGCCGACCTGACCGGCATGGCGCAGCAGGCGCTCGGCTCGATCGGCCGGCTGACCTCGGCGGTCGGGTCGGTGCTCGGCGCCGGTGCGAGCCTGCTGATGGTGATGTCGATCGGGCTGTTCGTCGCGATGGACCCGCGCATCTACGAGCGCGGGCTGCAATGGATGGTGCCGATCGAGGCGCGCGACGATTTCTCGGTGACGATCGCGCGGATGGCGCGGATGCTGCGCGTGCTGCTCGCCGGCCGGCTGCTCGGCATGGTGTTCGAAGGCATGTTGACCTTCATCCTGTTGTGGATCGCCGGGGTGCCGATGGCGCTTTTGCTCGGCATCATCACCGGCATCCTCGCCTTCATCCCCAATATCGGCGCATTCGTCAGCGGCGTGCTGATGGTCTCGGTCGGGTTCAGCGCCGGGCAGGACCAGGGCCTGTGGGCGATCGCGATCTATTTCGGAGTGCAGACCTTCGACGGCTATGTGCTGATCCCGCTGGTCGCCAAGCGCACCGTGGACCTGCCGCCCGCGCTGACCCTGTCGGCGCAGATCCTCGCCAGCACCCTGTTCGGGGTGATGGGGCTGGCGCTCGCCGATCCGATCGTCGCGATGATCAAGGTCGCGCTCGAAAGCGAGGCCGAGCGCGCGGCCAAGGCGCGCAACAATGAATCGCGCGGCTTCCACTGGCGCATCCGCCACCGCGATACCGTCGCGGGCACGGCGACGATCGCGGAACCGCCGGGGCAGCTCCCCGTTACCTGAGCCAAGGGGGAAGGGCCATGCTGCTCCACGATTATTTCCGCTCGTCCGCGGCGTTCCGCGTCCGCATCGCGCTCAACCTGAAGGGCGTCGAGTACGAACGCCGCGACGTGATGCTGCTGGAGAACCAGCAGCGTTCCCCGGAGCACCTCGCGCTGAACCCGCAGGGCTTCGTCCCCGCGCTCGAAGTCGACGGCAAGGTGCTCACCCAGAGCCTCGCGATCATCGATTGGCTCGACGCGCGCTATTCCGAGCCGCGGCTGATCCCCGCCGACCCCGATGCCCGCGCTGCCGCGCTCGCCCGTGCGCTGGTGATCGCCGCCGACACGCACCCGCTCAACAATCTGCGCGTGCTGCGCCGGCTCAAGGCGATGGGCGTCGACGACGAGGCACGCGACGATTGGACGCGGCACTGGATCGCCGAGGGGTTCGCGGCCCTGGAGGCAATGGCGGGCGACGGCCCGTTCCTCGGCGGCGCGGCGCCGAACGTCGCCGACGTGTTCCTGGTGCCGCAGATGTTCAACGCGCGCCGCTTCGGCACCCCGCTCGATGCGTATCCGAAGCTGGTCGCCGCCGACGCCGCCGCGCAGGCGATCGAAGCCTTCGCCGCCGCCCACCCGGATCGCGTGGCGCCAAAGTGACAGAAATTAGCTTCACCCCGGCCGAAGGGCCGGGGTCCACCGGGCGGCTATGGATGCCCTTCGAGCACTTGATTTCTCGCCATCGGCACAGTGGACCCCGGCACTTCGGCCGGGGTGACAGACTTTGCTTGGCGATCGGTTCGCTATTGCTCCCGCTTCCCGCGCTCGCCCAGGCCGACCCGCCCGAGATCGTCATCACCGGCCGCGGGCTCGACGCACCCCCAGGCGAAGTCGCCTACGACGTCGTCACGATCGACCGTGAACGTCTGACCTCGACCGCGAGCAATCGCCTCGAGGACGTCCTGCGCGACGCCGCCGGGATCGCCCAGTTCCGCCGCGCGGATTCGCGCTCGGCGCACCCGACCAGCCAGGGCATCACTTTGCGCGGGCTCGGCGGCAATGCGTCGAGCCGCGCCTTGGTCGTGCTCGACGGGGTTCCGCAGACCGATCCGTTCGGCGGCTGGGTCGCCTTCCCCGCCTATCTGCCCGAGCGCCTCGCCGCGATCCGCGTCACCCGCGGCGGCGGCAGCGGCTATGCCGGGCCCGGCGCGCTCGCCGGGACGATCGACCTGATCAGCGGCGCGCCCGCCGATCTCGGCGCGTTCCAGCTGCGCACCGCTTATGGCAGCCGCGAGAGCGTCGACGCGACCGCTTTGGCCTCGGCGAACCTCGGCGGCGGGTTCGTCACGGTCGCCGGCCAATATGCCCGCGGCGACGGCTTCGTGCCGGTGGTGGCGGAGGATCGCGGCCCCGCCGACCGCCCCGCGCCCTACGAGCAGGCCAGCCTCGCGCTGCGCGGCGTCGCCGATATCGGCGGCGGTGCCGAGCTCCAGGCCAATCTGTCGGGCTTCACCGATCGGCGCGACCGCGGCGTCGACTTCACCCGCATCACCAGCGACGGCGCCGATGCCAGCATCCGGCTGGTCAAGCGCGGCGGATGGGGGTGGTCGGCGCTCGCCTATCTGCAGACGCGCCAGTTCGCGAGCGGCTTCGCCAGCGTCGACGATGCGCGCACCACTGCGACGGCGACGCTCGATCAATACAACGTCCCCGCCACCGGAATCGGCGGACGCATCGAGATCGCCCCGCCCGTCGGCGGCGGGGTCTCGCTGCGGCTGGGCAGCGATGTTCGCCGCGTCTCCGGGCGCACCCAGGAACTCTATACCTTCGTTGCCGGCGCCCCTACGCGTCGCCGCGTCGCAGGCGGCGAGAGCACGACCTTCGGCGGGTTCGCCGACGCGAGCTACGAAGCCGGCCCACTGACGCTCAACGCCGGCGGCCGGCTCGACCGTTGGACGATCACCAACGGTTCGCTGGTCGAGCGTCCGCTCGCCGGCGGTGTAGCGCTCACCGATCTCGCCTTTGCCGATCGCAGCGGCACCGAAGCGACCGGACGGGTCGGGGCGGCGCTCGCGGCAGGCGCGCTGACCTTCCGCGCGGCGGGCTATCGCGGCTGGCGGCTGCCGACGCTCAACGAGCTCTACCGTCCGTTCCGCGTCGGTGCCGACGCCACCGCGGCCAATGCCGCGCTCGATCCCGAGCGGCTGACCGGCGCCGAGATCGGGTTCGACTGGCGCCCGGTCCCGGCGCTGACCTTGCGCACCACTGGCTATTGGAATCGCCTGGACGACGCGATCGCCAATGTGACGATCGCCAACGGTCCCGGCACCTTTCCCGGGGTCGGCTTCGTCTCGGCGGCAGGCGTGTACCGCGTGCGGCAGAATCTCGATTCGGTCGAGGCGCGCGGAGTCGAATTCGACGGCCGGTTCGAAGCCGGCGCGGTCAGCCTTTCGGCATCTTATGCCTTCGCCGATTCGCGCGTCCACGCATCGGGCGCCGCCGCCGCGCTGGACGGGCTTCGTCCCGCCCAGACCGCAATGCACCAGGCTTCGGCTACGCTTGCCTGGCACCGCGACGATCGGGGCGCTTCGCTCACCGCGCGCTATGCCTCGCCGCAATTCGAGGACGACCAGAACAGCCGCGAACTCGCCGACGCGCTCACCTTCGACGCGGTCGCGGCACTGCCGCTGACCGGCAATCTGATCGCCGAGGCACGCGCCGAGAACCTAGCCGACGCCCGCGTCGAAGCCGGGATCAGCGGCCCGGGGGTGATCGAGCGCGCCACCCCGCGCACGCTCTGGCTCGGGCTGCGTTACCGCATCCGCTAGCGGGGACCGGATCGACTGGCTCTGTTCCCCGGGGAAGGCCGGGGCCCAGTCTCGGCAGGGTCGCGAAAGCGTGACCACCCCGCAACCGCTCGCAACTGGACCCCGGCCTTCGCCGGGGAACAGCATGATCGACTGCAGCGCCGGCCGTGCTGCTGCGAAAGCCGGAGCAAGAGTCTATTCGGATACCAGCCGGTCGAACAGCGCCAGATAGTCCGCGATCGGATCGCCCGTGGTGATCACCGGCACCGGCCGCGCGCGTCCGGGCGTGAGCCAATGGTTCAGTGCCGCCACTAGCGCGGCGGCATCCTCGCGCGCCACCACTGTGCCCAGTTCGGGCGACGCCACGATCTCGCGCACCGCGACGCTCGATTCGGTCGATACCACCGGCGTCCCCACCGACAGCGCCTCGCGCAGCACCCCCGGTACGCCCTCATAATCCGACGTCAGCACCGCGACCGCCGCCCCCGCCAGCGCAGGCAGTGGATCGCCGGCATGTCCCGGCATCGACACCCGCGCGCCCAGTCCCGATGCCGCCACCTGCGCCTCGAGCTGCCCACGCATGCTGCCCTCGCCGAGGATCAGCAGCCGCACTTCCCGATCGTCGAGCCGCGCCAGCGCGTCGATCAGCCGATCCCAGCGCTTCTGTGGCTCGAGCCGTCCGACGCCGACGATGTAGCGCCCCTCCGGCAGCGCCACCGGTGTGGCGTCAGGCCTTGGCAAAGCCGGCGGATTGGCAATCACGCTCACGCGCGAGGGCGAAATGCCCATCTCGGCAATCGCCTCCGCCGCCATCGCCGGCGTCATCGCGACGACATGGTCGAGGAAGCGCGGATGGAGCTGCAGCCAGCGGCGATAGCCCCAGGCCTCGACACCCTTCTGCTCCGGACGGACCAGCGCATTGGACACCTTGGCGACGATCGGCGGCGCGCCGCGGCCGAGCCGCAGCCGGGTCACCGCCGCGACGCCGCTATAATGATTGCCCGGGCAGAAGATCAGGTCGGGCGCCACTCGCCGGACATGGCCGGCGAGCCCGAACAGCGCCGAATAGCGCGCGTCGCCGAGCGTGATCCGCGCGACGCCGTCCGGGATCTCCGCGGCGAGCGGCCCTTCGTCGCTGCCGATCACCAGCGTCACGCGTCGCCCCGCGCGCAGCCAGCCCTCGGCCATCCGCAGCAAGGCGCGCTCGACGCCGCCGCCGCGCATCGTCTGGGCGTAGCTGAGGATGTGCCGGGCGGTTTCGGAAGGGGTGCGGTGCGACATATGGCTTGCGGTTTGCCATGCTTACGCCCAAATCGACCCCGCAATAAACCGCATTCTGCTGGCAGTCGGCCATCTCCGCACGGACGCGCACAATCGGGGGGCGAGGCAAGACGCGGAAACAAAGCGAAATTTGTTTGACGTTTCTGCAGCGGAACATGATCCAGTGAACGAACCAGCAGTGGAGGCTTCGGTGAACACCAGCGCTGTCGAAGCTCCGTTGGCGAGCGCGCCCGATCTGGCCGGGCTCGAGCCCGTCGAGAAGATCAAGCGCCGCTGGCCGATGCTGCTCGGCGGCGCGCTGACCCTGCTGATGATCGCCGCGCTGGCGCACGAACTGTTCGACACCGGGCTCGCCGGGCTGTCGCGCCGGCTGCCGGGCAGCCCATTCTTCTATATCGCGCTGTTGCTTTACTATCTCGGCCCGCCGACCTTCGACTACATCATCTTCAAGCGGCTATGGGACATCCCGCTCGCCGGGATGGCCGCGCTCCACAAGAAGCGCATCTCGAACGAAGTGCTGGTCGGCTATTCGGGCGAGGCCTATTTCTACGCCTGGGCGCGCCAGCGTACCCAGATGGTCGCGGCGCCCTTCGGCGCGGTCAAGGACGTGACGATCCTGTCGGCGATCGCCGGCAACGCGGTCACCCTGGCGATGATCGTGCTCGCCGCGCCGTTCGGCATGGGGCTGCTGACGCATGTTCAGCAGAATTGGGTGTGGGGGTCGATCGGCATCATCGTCGCCACCTCGCTGCCCTTCATGATCTTCTCGCGGCGCGTCTTCTCGCAGCCGCGCGGCACTTTGTGGTGGATCTTCGGAATCCACTGCGTGCGCATCCTGACCGGCTCGTTCCTGATCGCGATCGCCTGGCATTTCGCGCTGCCGCAGGTCTCGGTCGGCTTCTGGCTGCTGATGGCGGCGGGGCGCCTGCTCGTCTGGCGCCTGCCGCTCGTCCCCAACAAGGAAGTCGCCTTTGCGACGATCGCCGGCGTGGTGATCGGGCAGGGCGATTCGCTCTCCGAACTGATGGCGCTGATCGCGGCGCTGACCCTGCTCGCCCATGTCGCGCTGATCGCGGGCTTCAGCGCGCACGCCCTGATCACGAGGAACAAGCAATGATTCGCCCCGCCTTTCTCTCCCTCGCGCTCGCCGCGTTGGCGCTGCCCGGTGCGGCGCGCGCGCAGGATCCGATCGACGGGTCGTGCGCGCGCGGCGCCGGCCCAAAGCTCTACGTCAACGTCACCGGACTCAAGGACCGGACAGGTCGTCTCAAGCTCGAACTCTATCCGGGCAACGAGGAGGATTTCCTCAAGGACGATCGCACGATCAAGGCCGAGGGCAAGCAGATGCGCCGCGTGTGGTCGCCGATGCCCGGGTCGGGCCCGGTCACCCTGTGCATCCGTGCGCCGAGCGCCGGCCAATGGGCATTGCTGTTCACGCACGACCGCGACGGGAAGAACAAGTTCAACTTCTGGCAGGACGGCGCCGGCTTCCCGAGCAACCAGCGGCTCGGCCGCAGCCGCCCGAAGGTCCGCCAGGCCTTGGTCAACATCCCCGCGAACGGCGGCCAGATCACCGTGCGCGCGCAATATCTCAAGGGGCTCGGCGGCTTCGGCCCCCTGGACTGAGGAAGACGGCCATGCGCATCGTCGACGTCAACGAATTCTATTCGCCGACCGGCGGCGGCGTGCGCACCTATATCGATCGCAAGATCGGGATCATGGCCGATCTCGGCCATGAACTCACCGTGATCGCGCCTGCGCTCGAGGACGGGGTCGAAGATCGTCCGGGCGGCGGCCGCATCCTCTGGGTCAAGTCGCCGGCGCTGCTGCTCGACAAGAATTACTGCATCTTCGTCAAGGACGAGCCGGTCTGGGCGCTGCTCGACCAGCTCCAGCCCGACATCGTCGAGTGCAGCTCGCCCTGGCTCCCGGCCTGGACCGTCGCCAATTGGCAGGGGCCCTCGCTCAAGGTGTTCTTCGCGCATGGCGACCAGATGGGCGCCTATCCGCAGCGCTGGCTCGACAATATCGCCAGCCCGATCCAGGTCGAGCGCGCCTTCGCCTGGTACACGCGCTACATGAACCGCTTCCTCGGCCATTACGACGCGTTCGTCACCAATGGCCCGGCGCTTGCCAAGCGCTTCCGCCGCCGCGGCATGAAGGTCGACGCGTCGATGCCGCTCGGGATCGAGCGCAGCTGGTTCTCGCCCGACCTGCGCGACGAGAAGCTCCGCGTGGCGCTGCTCGAGCAATGCGGGCTGCCGCCCGAGGGCCATCTGCTGCTCGGCCTCGGCCGCCACCACAAGGAGAAGCGCTGGCCGCTGGTGATCGACGCGGTCGAGGCGGCGGCGACCGACCTCCCCGTCGGGCTGATCCTGATCGGCGACGGGCCGCAGCGCCACCAGCTCGAGAACCGCATCGCCGGCAGCCCGCACATCCGCATCTTCCGCCCGGTCTATGACCGCGTCCGCCTGTCGCGGATCATGGCGAGCTGCGACGCGCTGGTCCACGGTTCGGACGCCGAGCCATTCGGGCTCGTCGCCTCGGAAGCGCTCGCCTCGGGCCTGCCGCTGATCGGCCCCGACGAAGGCGGGTTCGCCGAGATCGCCGATCCGCTGTTCGCCGAAACCTATGCCGCGCGCGACGCACTGTCGGCGGCCGATGCGATCCGCCGGATGTTCGCCCGCGAGCCCGCGATCCTGCGCGCCGCCGCGCGCGTCGCCGCGGGCAAGGTGCGCAGCGACCGCGACCATACGGTCGAACTGATGGCCTATTACGAAGGGCTTCTCGCGGCGAGGCGCGCCGGCACGACGCCCGCGGTGCTGCCCGGCGCGGCATAGACGTCCAGCAGCGTCTTGCCGAGCGGGTAGCGCCCGCGCAGCGCGTACTTCCCGTGATGCAGCCGGTCGGTCACCAGCCGGCGTGATTCGGCGCGCTCGCCCGAGAAAGCTGGCCCCATCACCACGACTTCCGGCCGCCGGTCGAAGATCCGCCCGATCTCGGTCAGCTGGTCGACGCCGATCGCGCCGTTCTCGCGCTCGCGCGACAAGTGGCTCGGATAGACCCACGGACTGAGCGCGCAGCGCCCGCTATGCGCATAGAGGCTCGAATTGCCCGAATAGACATAGAGGCAGCCCGGGCCGTGCCCGATCGCCTCGGCGAGCGTCTCGAGCTGCTGCGCGTCGCCGCGATGCCATTTCGCGCTCCACACGGTGATCTCGCCACCCAGCCCGGCGACGAGCAGCAGCAGCGGCGTCACGATCCGCCGGCCGTGCGCAGTGCCGCCGAGAGTGCCGGCGCAGCACAGGCACGCCGGCAGCATCACCGGCAGCGCATAATGGTTGAACCAGGTGCCGAACACCATCAGCCCGAACAGCGAGGCGATCAGCCAGCCGAAATAGAGCGCCCGGATCGGGTGCTCGCTCGGATCGCGCACCGGCACGTGGCGCGAAAGCCCGGCAACGACCAGCAATGGCGCGAGGATCAGCGCCACCTTGAGGAACGCGCCGAGCAGCACCAGCGGCGGATCGCTGTTGCGATCGAGGATCGAGCCGAGATTGGCGTAGAACCACGCATAGCCATGCCCGAGCCCGGCATAGATGCCCCAGGCGAGGAAGGTCGGCACCATGGCGACAGCAACGAGTTCGACGCCGAACCACCCAATCCGCACCTTGGCGCGCCCGAGCCGATGCTCGCGCCACAACAGCCACAGCCCGAGGAAAAGCCCCTCGAACAGCACCGAATATTTGACCTGCAGCGCGACGCCGATCAGCGCCATCGCACCGATCGCGCGCGCCCGGCGCAGCTTCCCGCACGCCGCCGAGGCGCCGCACGGCACCGCCAGCACCATCGCCGCAGCGGTGATCAGATTGTAAAAGACCGGCGCCTGTCCGCTCTGCCCGTCGCCGAAGCCGAGCATGAACAGATAGAGCAGCCCGGCGACCAGCCCGCCTCTGCCCCAGCCGCCGCGCTCGGCGAGCAGGGCGATCAACAAGGCGGTGAGGACGACGCTGGCCAGCGCCATGACCTGGTAGACCCACAGCCCGACCACCGGGCCGAACGCCGCTGCGGGCAGATAGATCAGGAACAGCCCGATCGGCTTGCGGTCCCAGATGTCGACATAAGGCAGCGCGCCGTCGAGCATCCGCTGCGCGGTGAGGAAATAGAATTCCTCGTCGACATGCACCACCGGATTGCCGAACGCGATCGCGCGCACCGCGATCGCGGCAAGCAACAGCACCAGCCACGGCGGCACTACGGCGCCAGCGGCATTCAGCGAAGGCAGAAACGACGCGCGCGGCGCGGCGACGGCACCGTCCTGCGCCATCAGGTTCGAATGCCCTGCTCGGATGCCAAAGCCCGCGGGTGCATGGATTTTGCCTTGTTTGCGACCGATTTTGCGGACGCTTACCGAAGGCGGCGCGCGCTGTCACGCACGTGGGGCTACGGAGCCCGGCATTTGCGATGAGAGCTTCTAAAGCCCCTCCCCTTCAGGGGAGGGGTTGGGGTGGGGCCCGACCGCGAGCGATGGTCTCGATGAGACATCCCCCCAACCCCGCGTCAGCTCAACAGCGCCCCCGCGCTGTTTAGCCCATGCCGGGGCATGGGCGACCTGCCGCGCCTGAAGGGGAGGGGCTCCTACTCAATCCAGCGACTTGGTCGCCTGCTCGAACATGTCCTTGCTCAGCCCCGGCGTCGCAACGATCCGCTCGAGCTCGGCGCGCATCTTGGCGGCGCGGCCCTCGTCGAAGCGCTTCCAGCGGCCGAGCGGCGGGATCAGCTTGGCCGCGGTCTGCGGGTTCAATTTGTCGAGCGCGATCAGCTGGTCCGCGACGAAGCGATAGCCGCGTCCCGACACGTCGTGGAAGGCGCGCTGGTTGACGCTGAACGCCCCGATCAGCGAGCGCGCGCGATTGGGGTTGGACAAAGTGAAGTCCGGATGCGCGACCAGCCGCTCGACCGCCTCGGCGGTGTCCTCGCGGGTCGACAGCGCCTGCGCCTGGAACCATTTGTCGAGCACCAGGCCGTTCCCCTGATAGCGCCGGTAGAAGACGTCGAGCGCCTGTTCGCGCAGCGGCGACGCCCCGTTGACCAAAGTGGTGAGCCCGCCCTGCCGGTCGGTCATGTTGTCGGCCTGGCTGAACTGGTCGAAGGCGAGCTGGTCGGCATCGGCGGCACCGCTCGCCGCGATATAGCCGAGCGACACCGTCTTGAGCCGGCGTGCGCCCTTGGCCGAAGGCGAATATTCGAAGCGGTTGGCGAGGCTGCCTTCGTACGCCGCGCGCCATTCGGTCGCGAGCGTCTTGCCGAGATCCTGGCGCAGCGCCTCGCGCGCGCGGAAGATCGCCTCCGGATCGACCACCGCCATCTGGTCGCCGATGAAGCTGTCCGACGGCAGCAGCACTGCCTCGGCAATGAAGGCGCGGTCGAGCGCCGCGTCGGTCAGCGTGTTGCGTACCGCCTCGATAACCGGCGCGTGATCGGCGCCGCCATTGGTCACCGACGCGACCAAAGTATCGAGCATCAATTGCTGCATCGCCTCGTAGCGCGCGAACGGATCGTCGTCGTGCGCCGAGAGGAAGGCGAGGTCCTTGGCGGTGCGGTTGGTTTCGACCACCACCGGCGCCGAGAAGCCGCGATTGATCGACAGCACCGGCGTCTCGGAGAGGTTCTCGAATACGATTTCTTGCGAATCGTCCTTGAGCAGGATCAACTGCTCCTCGCACATCGGCCGCCCGGTGAAGCCGCCGAACAGCTTGAGCTTCAAGGGCAGCACCATCGGCTCCTTGACCGGCTGGCCCGGCGTCGGCGGGACGAGCTGGCGCAGGCTCAGCCGCGCGCGGCCGCCTTCCTGCGCGAGCGTTGCCGAGACGCGCGGCGTGCCCGCCTGGCTGTACCAGCGGCGGAACTGGGTCAGGTCGACGCCGCCCGCCTGCTCCATGCACTGGACGAAATCCTCGCAGGTCGCGGCGGTGCCGTCGAAGCGGTCGAAATAGAGGTCGGTCGCCGTGCGGAATTTGTCGGGGCCGAGGATCGTCGCCATCATCCGGATGACTTCGGCGCCCTTGTTGTAGATCGTAGCGGTGTAGAAGTTCGAGATCTCGATATATTCGTCGGGACGCACCGGATGCGCGAGCGGCCCTGAATCCTCGGGGAATTGCGAGGCGCGCAGGCCGCGGACGTCCTCGATCCTTTTGACCGCGGCGCTGCCCTGGTCGGCCGAGAAGCTCTGGTCGCGGAAGACCGTGAAGCCTTCCTTGAGGCTCAGCTGGAACCAGTCGCGGCAGGTGACGCGGTTGCCCGACCAATTGTGGAAATATTCGTGGGCGACCACGGCGGCGATCGCGTCGTAATCGTAATCGGTCGCGGTGTCGGGATCGGCCAGGATGTAGCGGCTGTTGAAGACGTTGAGGCCCTTATTCTCCATCGCGCCGAAGTTGAAATCGTCGACCGCGACGATGTTGAACACGTCGAGATCGTACTCGCGGCCATAGACCTTCTCGTCCCACGCCATGCTCAGCTTGAGCGCATGCAGCGCATGGTCGGTCTTGGGCAGGTCGGGTTCGCGCACCCAGATGCCGAGCTGGACTTCGCGCCCCGACATCGTCGTGAAGGTCCCGCGATTGGCGACGAGATCGCCCGCGACGATCGCGAAGAGATAGCTCGGCTTGGGGAAGGGGTCGTGCCATTCGGCCCAATGCCGCCCACCCTCGAGATCGCCCTGCGCGATCGGATCGCCATTCGCCAGCAGCACCGGGAAGCGCGTCTTGTCCGCGGTCAGCCTGACCTTGTAGCGGCTGAGCACGTCGGGGCGGTCGGGGAAGAAGGTGATCCGCCGGAAGCCCTCGGCCTCGCACTGCGTGCACAGCATGCCGCCCGAGGCATAGAGCCCCTGGAGCTGGGTGTTGCGCTCCGGCGCGATCTCCACCTCGGTCTCGATCACATGTGCCGCGCCGCGCAACTCGATCACCAGATCGTTGCCGTCCCTGTGCCAATTGCGAGTCTCGTAGCCATCGATGCGTACCGCCGCCGGGGTCAGGCCGTCGCCGTTCAGCACGAGCATGCGGTCATGCGTGCCGTTGCGTTCGACCCACAGGGTGGCGGTCACCCGCGTGTTCGCCGGGTCGAGATCGAAGTCGAGCGCGATCTCGGGAACGCGCCAATCGGGTTCGCGGTAAGCGTCGCGGCGCGTCACGTTGGGCGCCTGGGTTGCGGTCTGAGCGTCTGCCATCATGTCCCGGATATAGGATCGGCCGCCAGGGCCGCTACAACAAACTGTCCGCTTGCCTATCGGTTGCGCGCTGCTACCGGTAAGTCGTTCCAGACTCTTGAGGACTTTCCATGTTTCGACTGATTGCGCCGCTCGGCCTGATCGCGCTCGCCCCCGCGGCGGCCGCTCAGGAGGCTCCGGCGCCCACGCCTGCGCAGAAGAATGCGATCGTCAACGCGGCGCTTCCCGCCGATCAAGCCGCGCTCAAGAGCCATGTGATGTTCCTCGCCTCGGACGCAGTCGCGGGCCGCGAGGCGGGGAGCCGGGAGTTCGACATCGCCGCGCAATATGTCGCGTCGCAATTCTACGCCGCGGGCCTGCGGCCGGCGGGCGACGAAGGTGGCTACCTCCAGAAGGTCCCGCTGCTCAGCTACAAGGCGGCCGACAAGGGCGGGATGACGCTGACTCGCAAACGCGGCGCGCCGGTCGCGCTGGCTTTTGGCGAGGAGTATCTCCCCGCTGCAAACCCGGCCCAGCGCGAATTCACCCTCACCGCGCCGGTGGTGTTCGTCGGCTACGGGATCGAGGGTCTCGGTCGCCACGATTACAAGGGCGTCGACGTGAAGGGTAAGATCGTCGCCTTTTTCGGCGGCTCGCCCAGCGCCTTTCCCGAAGAGGAGCGCGCGCATTTCTCGAGCGCGGCGACCAAGGCCGAGATCGCGATGAAGAAGGGCGCGGTCGGCTATATCACGCTCGAATCGCCGCTGAAGGGCCGCGGCGCTTATCCCTTCGCCGCGATGCGTGGGTCGTGGGACCGTGCCCGCGTCACCTGGGCCGAGGCGGATGGCCGCGGCCATGTCGCCGCATCGGGCACGCCCTCGCTCGGCACGCTGAGCCTCGCCGCCGCGGCGAAGCTGTTCGAGGGCGCCAAAACCCCCTGGGCCAAGGTCGCCAAGGCGGCCGAGGCCGACGGCGCGACCTTCAAGGCGATCCAGCTGCCCGCGACGCTCAGCGTCACGCTCAACACCGCGACGACGCCGATGACGAGCTACAATGTCGCCGGCATGCTCAAGGGCAGCGACCCCACGCTCGCCGAGCAGGTCGTCGTCCTTTCGGGCCATCTCGATCATCTCGGCACCGGCAAGGCGGATGCGAGCGGCGACACGATCTACAACGGCGCGCTCGACGACGCGGTCGGCATTGCCTCGCTGATCGAGGAGGCCAAGCGTTTCAAGACCGCCGCCACCCCGCCGCGCCGCTCGATCCTGTTCCTCGCGGTCACCGCCGAGGAGAAGGGGCTGATCGGCTCGGATTATTTCGCGCACAACCCGACCGTCCCGATCCAGTCGATCGTCGCCGACGTCAATCTCGACATGCCGATCATCACCTACAAGTTCCAGGACGTGGTGGTGTACGGCGCGCAGCATTCGTCGCTCGGCCCGATCGTCGCCAAGGCGGGCGCGGCGATCGGCGTGACCCTGTCGGAGGATCCGCTGCCCGGCGAAGGCATCTTCGTCCGCTCGGACCATTATCGCTTCGTCCAGCAGGGCGTGCCCTCGGTATTCCTGTGGCCCGGTGCCGGCGGCCCCGGCCGCGCCGCGATCGACGACTTCATGAAGAACCACTACCACCAGCCGTCGGACGCGATCGGCCAGGTGCCGATCGACTGGGAATCGGGCGTGCGCTTCGTCGACGTCAATTACCGCATCGCCCGAGAGATCGCCGATGGCGACCAGCGTCCCTTGTGGAACAAGGGCGACTTCTTCGGCCTGCTTTACAACGGACCGGGGGCGAAGTGAGGCTGATCAAGCACCTGCTCTGCGCGCTGCCGCTGCTGGCGGCGCTGCCCGCCGCCGCGCAGGATCTCACTCCCGCCGAGGCCGCGCTCAAGGCGCATGTCGCCTTCCTGGCGTCGGACGCGATGCGCGGCCGCGACACCGGCTCGCCCGAGCTCGCGGTGGCCGAGCAATATGTCGCCGCGCAGATGCTCGCGATCGGGCTCAAGCCCGGCGGGCCCAACGGGGCGTGGCTCCAGCCGGTGCCATTGCTCGCCTACAAGTCGGCCGATCATGGCAGCCTGATGCTCAAGCGCGGCGCCACCGAGACCGTGCTCGAATGGGGCAAGGACTTCATCCCGCGCGCCGCCCCGATGACGCCGAAGCTCGCGCTGTCGGCCCCGGTGGTCTTCGCCGGCTATGGCAGCGAGGCCGAGTATAAGGGCCTCAAGACGAAGGGCGCGATCGTCGCGGTCCTGCGCGACGCGCCGCATTCGGAGGCGAGCGACGTCCGCGCGCATCTCGGCACGCCGATCGAGCAATCACGCACCGCCGCGGCGCACGGCGCGGTCGGGCTGATCCTGATCGAGGGCAATGCCCGCCACGCAATCTACCCCTTCGCCGCCACCGTCCCGCACGCCCAGAGCGAGTCGATGACCTGGCAGGGCTCGCCCGATGGCGGCGCGGCGCCTGCCTTCGCCTATTTGGGCTTCGACGGCGCCGCCAAATTGTTCGCCGGATCCAGGATCAAGTGGGACGAGGTGCTCGCCGCCGACAAGGCCGACAGGAAGCTGCCGCGCGGCGCGCTCGACGTCACCGCCACGGCGACCGCCAACACTTCGTTGCGCACGCTCACCAGCAACAATGTCGCCGGCCTGCTCGAGGGCACCGACAAAAAGGCCGAGACAGTCGTCCTCTCGGCGCATCTCGACCATGTCGGGGTCGGCGAGCCCGACGCCAAAGGCGACACCATCTACAACGGCGCGATGGACAATGCCGTCGGCACCGCGTCGATGCTCGAAGTCGCCAAGGCATTCACGGCATCGGGCAAGCGCCCGCGCCGCTCGATCCTGTTCGTCGCGGTAACCGCCGAGGAGCAGGGTCTGGTCGGCTCGGACTATTTCGCCGCGCACCCGACCGTGCCCAGGGGCAGCATCGTCGCCAACGTCAATCTCGACATGCCGGTGCTCACCTACAAGTTCGAGGACCTGGTGGTGTACGGCGCCGATCGCACCAGCATCGGCCCGACGGTGGCGGCGGTGGCACAGGCCGAGGGGCTGACGCTGACCCCCGATCCCGCGCCCGAGCAAGCGAGCTTCGTCCGATCGGACCATTACAGCTTCGTCCGCGCCGGCATCCCTGCAGTGTCGCTCGAACCCGGCCCCAAGGGCCCCGGCAAGGCGGCGATCGATGATTTCAACGAGAAGCATTACCACCAGCCCTCGGACGAGGTCGGCCTGATCGACTTCGGCCAGGGGGTCCGCTTCGTGAAGCTCAACTACGCCATCGCCCGCGCGCTCGCCGATTCCGACCAGCGGCCGGTGTGGAACAAGGGCGATTTCTTCGGCACGCTCTATGGGGGCCCCGGCGCCAGGTGAAAAGCAGCCGCGCCTTTCTCTTCAAACTCCCCTCCCTGAAAGGGAGGGGCTGGGGGTGGGTGCGAGCGAGGCGAGCCCAACGAGATGCGCGGAACGAAGAAAAGATCGGGCATCGAGCCCGCTCTTTTCTACCCACCCCTAACCCCTCCCGCAAGCGGAAGGGGAATTTTGGTGCGCGAGGGACGGCATGGGCCTGACCCCCGTCGCCAACGACCAGATCGCCACGATCGTCACCTCGCTCGAGATGCGCGCCAAGCCGCCGCTCCGCCCAGCCCCGCCCTCGCCGCTCCGCCTCGTCCACTGGCCCGCCCCCGCCAGCGACCGGTACAAAACGCTGTTCCGCCGCGTCGGCGAGCCCTGGCTATGGTTCTCGCGGCTGGTGATGCCCGACGACGCGCTCCGCCGCATCCTCGAGGACGACGGAATCGAAGTCTATGCCGTCATCGACCGCGCCGGGATCGAGCTCGGCATGCTCGAGCTCGATTTCCGCGTCGCGGCGACGTGCGAGCTCTCTTATGTCGGCCTCGTCCCCGAACTCACCGGCAAGGGCAACGGCAATTGGCTGATGGCGCAGGCGCTGGCGCTGGCCTGGCGCAAGGGCGTCGAGCGCGTCTGGGTGCATACCTGCACGCTCGATCACCCCTCGGCGCTGGGCTTTTATCGCCGCCACGGCTTCGTGCCGTACAAGCGGACGGTCGAAACCTTCGCCGATCCCCGCATCGCCGGCATTCTCGCCGCCGACGCCGCGCCTCACATCCCCTGTCTGGGCTCGCTCCGCCGATAGGCCGCGACGCGCAGCACCCCGAGCGCCGACCAGGCGACCCCGCCGATCAGCGCCGCGACGACATAGCCGGTCACCACGCCCACCCTTTCGTCGCCGACCGCCGCGGCCAGCCCGGCGAGCAGGCCGGTCGACACGACGATGAGCAGCATCGCGGCGACGAATACCATGCCCGCCGCTGCGAGCAGCACCACCCAGCCGAACCCCGCGCTGCGCCGCCAGCCCTGGCGGAACGCCTCGATCACCCCGCGTTCGGGCGCCGCGGCATAGGCCGGGCCCGCAAGCCAGGTCCGCGCGAAGGCGAACAGCCCGGGCAGCAGGAACAGCGACGAGCCCAGGCTGAACAATATCGACGCGACGATGTCGATCACCAGGAAGGGCACGAAGCGCCGCAGGGTGAGCAGCAGCACTTCGCCCAGCGTGCGCCCGCCGCCCTGGAAATAGAGGTTGAGCACCGCGAAGGTGCCGAAATCGATCGCGAGGTTGGCGAGCAGGATCGGCAGCAGATTGGCGACGTAGAACGCCATCACCGCCTCTCGCAATTTCTCCGGCGGGACTTCGGCGAAGCCGCTATTGGCGAGGAGCAGCACGGTGCCGAGCATCGGCACGACGAAGAACATGCCGGCGATCGGGAGGAGCAGTTCGCGCTCGCGCCGCCAGAGCGCGCGGGCATCGGCGAGCACGCCGGCAAGGCCGAGGGTCATGCCGCGGCTTCGCCGTGACGATATCCCGCCTGCGCGGTCAGCGCGAGGTAGAGCTTCGCAGTGAATGCCGGCGGGATCACCATGAACGCCGCCTGCACCGCCGCGACGACGATCGAGGTCATCACCGTCGCCAGCGACACGCCTTGGCCGTCATTGCCGGCGACCAATGTGAATATGGTACCGAACACGGTCTTCGCCGCCAGTCCGGCCACCCAGCTTACCAGCGCAAAGAGCGCTATCACGCCGACGATGCGCAAAGCTGCGCCCCGCGTCAGCGACCAGGACTGGCCGAGCGCGCTCAGCACGCGGTCCTCGCGCACCACCACCGGGGTCGCGACGATCAGCCGCGCCGCCACCCACAGGCCGAGGGCGACCAACACGAGCACATACACTGCGATCACGCCGGCCATCTGCATGCTGAGCGCCGTCGGATTGCCGCCGGCGGCGAGCACGTCCAGGTCATAACCGTTCGCCAGGAGGATCAGCGGGATCGGCAACACGAGTACGAAGGCCACTGCAAAGAGGACGAGCGACACGAGCAGCGCCGGCAGAAAGCGCCGCGTTGCGATGTTCGCGGCGCTGCGCTCCGACGCGATGTCGAGCGCCATCGCGGTGATCGCCAGCGATCCCCAGATCGAAATCAGCGCGAAGACGATCTGCAGGCCGGCAAGCAACGCCGTGAAACTCGCGCTCGCGCCGGCCTTGGCAGCTTCGAAATTGCCTTCGATCGAAGCCGGCACGAAGAAGGCGAGCAAGGCGATCGGCAGGATGGCGGCGATATTGTCGCTCAGGAATTCGGCCGTCCGATCCCAGACGGTTCCCATCTTCACCATAGCCAGCCCTGTTCTCCGTCGCCCCTGCCCCGTGTTAGCCGCGCGGCCGCGCGTTGCCAATGCTTGCGCAAATCCGCGCGGCGGCCCAAATCGGCGCCGATGACTTCCGATATCGAATGGCGCGTCGAACCCGAGCGGATCGACTATGCCCAGGCCCTGGCGGAGATGGAGGCGCGCGCCGCCGCCGTCACCCGCGGCGAGGCGCGCGAGCTGGTCTGGCTGCTCGAGCATCCCCCGGTCTACACCGCGGGCACCAGCGCCACGGACGCCGCCGAGCTGCTCGACCCGCGCTTCCCGGTCCACAAGACCGGCCGCGGCGGGCGCTATACCTATCACGGACCCGGCCAGCGGATCGGCTATGTCGTGCTCGACCTGCGCGCACGCCGCCGCGACGTGCGCTGCTACGTCCATGCGCTCGAGGGCTGGGTGATCGCCGCGCTCGGCGACTGCGGAATCGAGGCGTTCCGTGCCCCCGGCCGGATCGGCATCTGGACCCTCGACGCCGCCGGGCGCGAGGCCAAGATCGGCGCGATCGGCGTGCGCATCCGCCAATGGGTCACGCTGCACGGCTTCGCGGTCAACCTCTCCCCCGATCTCAGCCACTTCGCCGGGATCGTGCCGTGCGGGATAGCCGAATTCCCCGTCACCAGCGCCGCCGCGCTCGGCAAATCGATCGCCGCCGAGCGCTTCGATTCGGCGCTCGCCGCCACATTTTCGCCGTTTTTGAACGCTCTGGACGTTTGAAGGGCAAATCGAGTCTTGAGAGCCTGCCACAAACCGACTAATGTCCAGTCCGGTTTGGGTATTAACGGCGTATCCGCTGTCCAAATCCACTATCTAGGGAGCTTTTACATGCGTGCAGTCCTTTCCAAGATCGTTGCAGGTTCGATGATCGCCGGCGCGGCCCTTCTGGCCTCGGCGTGCACCAGCAACGAATCGTCGACCAACGTCACCAACACCACCGAAGTCGTGCCGACCGAGAACGTCACCACGACCGACACGATGGTCACCAACATCGACGCGGCTGCTCCGATGGACAACATGGGCGCTGCTGACGCCAACAGCAGCTCGGTGACCACCACCACCGAGAACACCACCACCACGACCGGCAACGCGATGTAATCATCGCGCGTCAGCGTGTTTGAAGGGGCCGTCCGGGCGACCGGGCGGCCCTTTTGCGTGAGGGATCCGGGGCGCGCGCGGGCCTGCGCGAAAAAAGGGCTTGGGCGCGGACTCAAAACTCCTTAACCACGCGTGGGACAAGCCAAAAAGAGGGCCTGATGCTCGTTCCGCGTATCGTATCCACCGTGGCCCTGGCCACCTGCCTGTTCGCCGCCGCCCCTGCCTCGGCGCAGTTCTTCCTCAAATCGAGGGACTTTTCGGGCGCGCGCGTGACCGGCGCCGAGCCGGGCATGACCGGCCCTGCTCTGCCTGATGCCTCGCCTGCCGAGCTGCGCGCCGCCTTGGTGTGGAACCTGCGCGCCGCGCTCAACGTCGCCGCGCTGCAATGCCAGTTCGAGCCGACCTTGCTGACGCTCGGCAATTACAATGCGATCCTCAAGGATCACGAAGTAGAACTGCGTGAATCATACGGTACGCTCGAGAAATATTTTATACGCGTGAACAAGATCAAGAAGGTCGGCCAAACCGAACTCGATAAGTTCGGCACCCGCGTCTATTCGGGCTTTTCGACTGTCTCGGGCCAGCTTTCTTTTTGCCAGACAGCCGCCACAATCGGCCATGATGCGCTATTCATTCGCCGCGGCGCGTTCGGCGACCTCGCCCAGGACCGGATGCGCGAGCTTCGCGCGAGCCTGTCGCCCTGGGGCGAGCAGTTCCGCCGCACGGTCAATTACCAGAACCTCGCCTACGAGACGGTCCCGCCGTTCGGCAACAACAAATGCTGGCGCAAGGGCAGCTACCAGGCGAAGAAATGCGGCGCGCTCCGCGTAGCCGCGCGGTAACCTTCTATCCCTCTCCCATCGGGAGAGGGAGGGAGCCGACGAAGTCGGCGGAAGGGTGAGGGCAGACGTATATCGCTGACCTGCCCTCACCCTTCCCACGCGCTATGCGCGCGGGCCCCTTCCCTCTCCCGATGGGAGAGGGAGCATGTTCACCGCAACCCCAGCAGCTTGTGCGTCTGCAGCGACAGCCGCCAGCGCGGCCGCTCCATCGCCAGTGCCACCGCCGCGCGGACATTGGCCTCGCCGCGCGCATCGTCCATCGGCTGGACGAGGAAATGCGCGAAGTCCCAGCCTTCGATCGCATCGAGGTCGATTCCCGCCTGCGGCCAGACCAGCTTCAATTCGTCGCCCGAGCGCTGGACCACGTCGCTGCCCGCCTTGGGGCTGATGCACACCCAGTCGATCCCGGGATGCGCCGCGAGGGTGCCGTTGCTCTCGATCGCGATGCGGAAGCCGCAGGCATGCAGCGCGTCGATCAGCGCGTCGTCGACCTGCAGCATCGGCTCGCCCCCGGTGAGCACCACGAAGCGCCGCGCGGTATCGGCGCCCCAATGCCCGGCAACCGCCTCGGCCAGCGCCTCGGCATCGGCGAACTTGCCCCCGCCCAACCCGTCCGTCCCGACGAAATCGGTATCGCAGAAGCTGCACACCGCCGCGGCGCGATCCTGCTCGCGCCCGGACCATAGATTGCACCCAGCGAAGCGCACGAACACCGCACGCGACCCGGCATTCACGCCCTCGCCCTGGAGCGTGAGGAACATTTCCTTCACCGCATAGGTCATGGCTGGGTCGCGTAGCCCGTCGGATCGGGAACGCCCGCTTCCTCGAACCCCTTCGACCGCAGCCGGCAGCTGTCGCACAATCCGCAATGCAGCCCGCCCGGCGCCGGATCGTAGCACGACCAGCTCATCCCCAGATCGAGCCCCAGCCGTACGCCTTCGCGGACGATATCCGCCTTGGTCATGTCCTGCAGCGGCGCACGGATTCGGAACGGCGCGCCTTCGACCCCCGCCTTGGTCGCGACCTCGGCAAGCTTCTCGAACTCCGCGATGAACTCCGGCCGGCAATCGGGATAGCCCGAATAATCGAGCGCATTGACCCCGATATAGAGGTCGCGCGCGCCCGCCGCCTCGGCCCAGCCGAGCGCGAGGCTGAGGAAGATCGTGTTGCGCGCGGGCACATAGGTCACCGGAATGTCGTCCCCGACGCCCTGCTTGGGCACGTCGATGTCGGCGGTGAGCGCCGATCCACCGAACGCGCGCAGGTCGAGCGGCAGCACGACATGGCGCTCGGCGCCCAGCGCCGCCGCGATCCGGCGCGCCGCGGCGAGCTCGACCTGGTGCCGCTGGTTGTAATCGATCGAGAGCGCGAGCAGGCGGTGCCCGTCCTCGCGCGCACGCGCGGCGGCGATCATCGAATCCAGTCCGCCCGAAACCAGGACGATTGCAACGCTGTCGGTCATGTCCCGCCGCTAGCCCTTTTCACGCTGCAACGCAAAATGGGCCGCGATGAAGCGGCCCAGTTGAAATTTGCCAGAGAGGAGATGCTCCAGGAAGGAGCGATCTCCCGTGTAAACGAGCAGGGTTAACGATTCGTGAGCGCCGCCTCAGCTGCACGCCCCGACCCGCCGCCCCTCGAACTGCTCGGAGAAGGGCGCGCCGTTCGCGACGCCCTGCGTCTCGAGGTTGATCACCCGCGGCGTATCGACCGAGATCGTCGTGCGGCCATGGCCGTGGCTCGGGCAGGTGTAGCGGATCGTCGCCGAACGCTGGGTATTTTCCATCACGAAATGCTCGCACTGCGTGTTGCCGTGCATGATCTGGATCAGCGTCGTCGGATTGCTGAGGCACAGCTGCCGCACTTTCCCCTCGCCGTCGCGAAGCTGCCATTGGCCATGCTCGAGGCCGCCCAGCGCATTCGGCGCGGCACTGCGCTGCGCCGGCGCGCCCGCGGCGCCGAACAGGAGCAACGCGCCGAGCATCGTCGGGCGCATCAAACGCATAAGCACCATAACCACTCCCCGCACCGGGCACATCCGGCGCCCCAAACCTACCCTGCGCCCGGTTCGCCGGAGATATGGAAAGCGCGTCTCGCTTTACAACGGCTGTGAAACAAAATCGCTGAGCTTGAGCGGGAATTTGCTCGAGCAGAACGCGCAGTCGACGCTGATCACCCCGTTCTCGTCGGCCATCGCGGCGCGCTCCTCTGCCGGGAACTTGGCGAGGACCTGGCTGATATAGGCGGTATCGCAGCGGCAGCCGCGCGTCAGGTCGGTGCCGTTCGACAGCAGCACTTCGGGCTCTTCGTTGAACAGCCGCCAGACGAGGTTCTCGAGCGGGATCCCGGCGTCCGCCAGCTCGTCGGCGCCCATTGTCGAGGCGAGCGCCTCGACATGCTGCCATTCGGGATGATCGAGCCGCACGTGCAGCCGCTCGCGGCCCACTTCGCCCTCGGGCAGATGCTGGAGGAAGATGCCGCCGGCAATCATCTTGCCCTGCGCGTCGCGGTGGGTGCCCAGCCGGATCAGGCTCGGGATCTGCTCGGACTGGAGGAAATACTGCTCCGCCGCCGCGCCGATCGAGCGCGCGTCAAGCGGCACGATCCCCTGATAGCGCTCCTTGGTCACCGCCTGGTCGAAGGTCACTGCGAGATAGCCCTTGGCGCACAGCGCGTTGAGCGTCGGGTTCTTGCCCAGCTGCGACAGCCGCTCGGCGTCGAACTGGACATAGCCGCGCAGCTCGCCGTCCTTATAGTCGCACACCAGCAGGTTGACGATCGCCCCCGGCGCCTGCGCCTGCAGCGTCATCTGGCCCTGCGCATCCTTGAGCGTCGCGCCGAGCAAAGCGGTGAGAGTCAGCGCCTCGGCGAGCAGCTTCTCGATCGGTGCCGGATAGGCATGCGCCGACAGAATCCGGTCGAGCACCGGCCCGAGCCGCGCGACACGGCCGCGCGCATGGCGCCCGGGAATGGTGAAGCCGACGACGCGGTCGAGGTCGGTGGTGGGGGCGGTGTTGAAAGTCATAACATTCCCGTTCGGGCTGAGCTTGTCGAAGCCCCGTCCTTCTTCCTCCACCATCGCGAAAGAAGAACGGCGCTTCGACAAGCTCAGCGCGAACGGGGTTTCTGGGGTCGTGGCTCAGATAAGAAGCGAGGTCGCCCGCTTCAACTCAGCCCAATTGCCCGAAGCACCACCGCAAGACCGACTTCTGCGCGTGCAGCCGGTTCTCGGCCTCGGGCCAGATCAGCGATTGCAGTCCGTCGATCACCGCGTCGACCACTTCCTCGCCGCGATGCGCGGGCAGGCAGTGGAGGAACTTCGCGTCGGGCTTGGCCGCGGCCATCAGCGCCTCGTCCACCTGGAACGGCATCATCGCCGCGAGCTTGGTCTCGGCATGCGCCTGCCCCATCGAGATCCAGGTATCGGTGACGATGATGTCGGCGCCCTCGACCGCTTCCCTCGCGCTGCCGACGACGCGCGCCCGGCCGCGCCCGCGCGCGACGTCCTCGTCGCTCGGCTGGAAGCCCTGCGGGCACGCCGCGACCGTGTCGAAGTCCATCAGCCCGCCGGCCTCCATGATCGAGGCGAGGACATTGTTGCCGTCGCCGAGCCAGGCGACCTTGAGCCCGGGCAGCGTCTTGCCGCTTTCGAGGATGGTCAGCAGATCTGCCATGATCTGGCACGGATGCGAGGCGTCGGTGAGCCCGTTGATCACCGGCACGCTGGCGTAGCGCGCCATGTCGACCACCTTCTGGTGATCGTCGGTGCGGATCATGATCGCGTCGACATAGCCCGAGAGCACGCGGGCGGTATCGGCGATGCTCTCGCCGCGCCCGAGTTGCATGGAGCCAGCGTCCATCACGATGCTGGTCCCGCCCAATTGGCGGATCGCCATGTCGAACGAGACGCGGGTGCGCGTCGAGTTCTTCTCGAAGATCATCGCGAGCGTGTGCCCGGCGAGCGGCGCGTCGGCGTCGGCCTTGCCCTTGGGCCAGCCGGCGCGCGCGGCCTTCCGCGCCACGGCGTCGTCGAGCATCGCCTGCAACCCCGCGGTGCCGGCATCGGACAGATCGAGAAAGTGGCGCATTAGATCCTCCCCGTACCGGGGAGGATCATTTTAGTCATCGCTCGGCGGCGCGAAGCTGCGTGCGCCTTCGCTCAGCCGCTCGACGCATTCGGCAATATGGCTCTCGTCGATGATCAGCGGCGGCAGCACGCGGAACACATTCTCGCCCGCCGCCACCGTCAGCAGCCCGTGATTGTCGCGCAGATGCGCCACGAAATTGCGGCTCACCGCCGGCTCCTTCATCTTGATGCCGAGCATCAGCCCCTTGCCGCGAATCTCCTCGAACAGATGATCATGGTTCGGGATCATCTGCTCGAACGCCTGGCGCAGCCGCTCGCCCATCTGCGTGACATGCTCGAAGAAGCCGGGCTCGAGCATCACGTCGAGGATCGCCTGCCCCGCCGCCATGCCGAGCGGGTTGCCGCCATAGGTCGAGCCGTGCGTGCCGATCACCATGCCCTTGGCCGCTTCTTCGGTCGCCAGACACGCGCCGAGCGGGAAGCCGCCGCCGATGCCCTTGGCCGCGGTCAAAATATCGGGGGTGATGCCGTAATGCTCATACGCCCACATCTTGCCGGTCCGGCCATAGCCGCACTGGATCTCGTCGAGGATGAGCAGCAGGCCATGTTCGTCGCAGGCCTTGCGCAGGCCCTGGATGAATTCGGGCGTCCCCGCGGTCATCCCGCCCTCGCCCTGCACCGTCTCGACCAGGAAGCCCGCGGTCTCGTCGTCGATCTTGGCGAGCGCACCTTCGAGATCGTTGAACTTCGCATAGTCGAAGCCCGGCAGCAGCGGCTCGAAGCCGTCGCGCATCTTGGGCTGGTCGGTCGCCGAGATCGCCCCGATCGAACGGCCGTGAAAGGCATTCTTGAAGGTGATCAGCTTGTGGCGCTGGGGGTTGCCGTTGACGTAATGATAGCGCCGCGCGGTCTTGATCGCGCACTCGATCGCCTCGACGCCGGAATTGGTGAAGAACACCGTGTCGGCGAAGCTGTTGTCGACGATCCGCTGCGCCAGCGCCTCGCCCTGCGGGCTGCCATAGAGGTTGCTGACGTGCATCAGCGTCGCGGCTTGTTCCTGGATTGCCTTGGTCAGATGCGGGTGGCCATGGCCCAGCGCGTTGACTGCGATCCCCGCGGCGAAGTCGAGATATTGCTCGCCCTGCTCGCCATAGAGGTACACGCCCTCGCCTCGCACCGGCCGCACGCCGCACCGCGGGTAAACGGGCATCAGCGGGGTGATCGGCATGGGAACGGTACCTCCTTCGGGGAAAGCTGGGTCGAGCTCCAGAAACGCAAAAGGGCGGCCAACCGGACCGCCCGGAGCGGGTGTTTAGAAGCAGCGCCACAGGTGCGTCAATATTCGTTTCGGAGCAGGCCATGCCCGAGGCCCATGGTCGCTTGGCAGGAGTCGCTTGCGAAACGGCGGAACTCCTGCATAGTTACACAGGTTTTCACCACGCCGCTTCCCCGGCCTGTGCCTTTCCCCTGGCCCGAATAACGGAAAGACATGCACGACGTGGCAGGAGAGAGAGGGCGCGTGCGCGGGACATCGGGATCAAGGCTGGCCTTCGCACTGGCGGCGCTGTCGGGTCTGCTGCCCGCGATCATCCTGCTCGGCTATGTGGTCGATAATGCGACGCTTCGCGGGCTCGGCAATCCCGCCATTGCGTTCCAACCATTGCTGAGCTTCGTCTTTCTGCTGATCGTCGCGGGCACGCTCGTCCTGTTCGCCGGGCACCGGGTCGCCGCGCGGGTCCTTCTGCTACTTCCGGCGGCGGCGGCGTTGCTGGTGCTCGCGCATTATGTGATCGGCGATTTCGGGGTCGGCAGGCTGTTGTTCGGCGCGCAGGTCGTCGCGCTCCACGTCCGCAACGGCGGGGTGCCGCAGCTCGGCGCGCTGTCGCTGTTCACGATGCAGGTGGTCACCATTTTCCTGCTCAGTTCGCCGCACGGCGACCGCCGCCGCTGGGCTGCCCCCCTGGCGAGCGCGACACTTGCCGCGACACTCCTCCTAGTAGCCTTCACCCTCACCCATCAGATCCCGCTCGGGACGCGCTTCGTCGGCCCCTCCGCGGTCTCGGGCGTCCCCGCCTTGTTGCTGGCGCTCGCGATCATCGTGCAGAGCCGCTTCGCCGATCCGGTCCGGCCCTTCCCTGACTCGCCCTGGTACACGCTTCAGCAACTCACCCCGGCGATCATCGTGTTGACGGTGCTGCCGACGCTGATCCTCGTCGCCTTGCGCGAGGCAGGAACGTTCGACGACAGCGAGCTCTATTATTTCATCGCCGACGCCAACCTCCTGGTTGTCGTAGTCCTGCTCGTCCACGTCACCATCCGCGCGACCGAGCAGAACAAGCGCATGGCGGCGCACCAGGCCGAGCTCGATTCGATCCTGACCGCAGTGCCCGACGCATTGATCGTGACGGGGCATGACCGCGTGATCCGTACCTTCAGCGCCGCCGCCCGCCACCTCTGGCGCGCCTCGGAGTCGGAGGTGTGCGGCACCCGCGTCGAAACACTGTTCGCGCGCAAGGGCGCCGATTTCGACACGCTGTTCGCCGCGGATCCCGGCATCGGCAGGTCCGATAGCGGCGTCATCACCACGACCGCCCTGCGCCGCGACGGCAGCGAATTTCCCGCCGAGCTCCGCGTCGGCGTCGCGCGCCAGGACGGCGAAGTCGTCCATGCCGCCTTCGTCCGCGATCTGTCCGACCGTTTCTCGCTCGAGGACCAGGTCGCCGATCTCGGCGTGCAGCTAATGGAGCTGTCGCACCAGAATGCGCTGGGCGAGCTCGCCGGCGACATCGCCCACGAGATCAATCAGCCGCTCGCCGCCGCGTCGAACTATGCCTCGGCCGCCGCCATGGCGCTGGAGGCGCAGCAGGATCACGCCCGCGTCGCCGAATTCCTCAAGGAAATCTCGACGCACGTCCTGCGTGCCGGCGACATCATCCGCAAGCTCCGCAGCTTCCTGTCGCACCGCGAAGTCGATCTCGGACGCGAGGCGCTCCGCGACGTGGTCAGCGACGCGGTCAACCTGCTCCTCGTAGGGTCGCGCCGGCTGCACGCGCTCCATGTCGAAATCCCCGACGCATTGCCTGAGGTCTATATCGATCGGGTCCAGATCCAGCAGGTATTGGTCAACATCGTCCGCAACGCCTTCGAGGCATGCGAGGGGCTCGCCTGCGAGCCGCTGATCGCGATCGGTGCGCGCGAGACCGGTGACATGGTCGCGGTCGAGATCGCCGACAACGGCCCCGGCCTCCCCGAGGGCTTCGCCGAACGCCTCGGCGAACGCTTCGCCTCGAGCAAGGGGATCGCCGGCCTCGGCATCGGCCTCAACATCTCGAAGCGCATCGTCGAGGCGCATGGCGGCGCGCTGACCGCGACCGACCGTCCCGGCGGCGGCGCGTCGTTCTGCTTCACGATCCCGACGGCGGCGGCGTTCGAGCCGGCAGCGCGCGCCGAGCGAAAGGCTCCCGCGCCTAGTTCTTGAGCTTCCAGCCCTTGCGCAGCAGCGTGTAGCAGGCGAGACCCAGCACCGCGTCGAGCGCGAGGATCACGCCGCTGCCGACCAGGATCGGCGAATCGGCGACTCCGAGAAAGCCGTAGCGGAAACCCGAGATGATGTAGAAGAACGGGTTCAGATGGCTGATCGTCTGGAACAGCGGCGACAGCCGGTCGACCGAATAGAAGGTCCCCGAGAGCAGCGACAGCGGCGCCACGACGAAATTGGTCACCGCCGCGGCATGATCGAACTTCTCGGCCCAGATCGACGTCATCACCCCGAGCAGCGACAGGAACAACGCGCCGAGAAAGCCGAACCACAACACCGCCCACAGATGCTGGGGCAGGATATTGCCGCCCAGCCACAACAGCATCGCCAGCCATACCGCGCCGCCGACGCAGAACGCCCGCGTCACCGCGCCGCCGCACAGCCCGGCAAGCAGTTCGCCGGTCGACAGCGGCGGCATCAGATAGTCGACGATCGTCCCCTGGATCTTGCCGACGAGCAGCGAGAAGCTCGAATTGGCGAACGCGTTCTGGAGCATCGCCATCACGATCAGACCCGGCGCGATGAAGTTGGCGAAGTGCACCGCGTGCCCCTGCAGCGTCACCATCCGCCCGCCGCCGCCCAGCGCCACCGTGAAAATCACCAGGAACAACAGGGTCGTCACCGCCGGCGCCCACACCGTCTGGAGCTGGACCTTGAAGAAACGGCGCACCTCCTTGATATAGAGCGTACGCAATCCTCCCCAGTTCACGTTGCGAATCACCGGAACGCCGGGCTCGGGGAGGGTTTGACCGGTTTCGTGGCTGCTCATCGCGTGTTCGCGTAAACGCTGCCTGCGCCGCCCGCAAGTTGAAGGAAGAGAAGTGAGCTGGACCGAAGAGCGTATCGATACGCTGAAGAAGATGTGGGACAGCGGAATGACCGCCACCCAGATCGCCGAGGAGCTCGGCGGCGTGTCGCGCAACGCCGTGATCGGCAAGGCGCACCGGCTGGGCCTCCAGTCGCGCCCTTCGCCGGTCAAGCCCAACGAGCCCAAGGCCGAGGCCGCCGCGGCGCCCGCGCCCAAGCCCGCCGCGCAACCCGCTGCACCCGCGCCTGCGCCGCAGGCCCCCGTCCAGGCCGCGCCGCGCGCTGCCGCACCGGCGCCCGCCGCTTCGCCTTCGGCTGACGCGCCTGCCGAACCGCGCGAGCCCAGCGCCCCGGTGCTCCGCTCGGTCGGCCCGGGCGGCTTCGTCCGCCAGAATCCGGGCGAGCAGGCGCCGCCGATCGCCCCTGCGCCGCCCCGCCGCCTCGTCCCCGCCAAGCCGAGCGACGCGATCGCGGGCAAGACCAGCCTGCTCGATCTCAACGACCGCATCTGCAAATGGCCGCTCGGCCATCCGGGCGAGCCCGACTTCCATTTCTGCGGCGACAAGGTGAATCCGGGCTTCCCGTACTGCGTCGCCCATTGCGGCCATGCCTATCAGGCGCAGCTTCCCCGCCGCGACCGCCGTCCTCCGCCCCCGCTCCCCTTCGGCGGCCCGCGCGTCCGCTGATGCGGCAGGTGTCGTTCATCGACTCGCTACGCTTTAGGGCGTAGTATAAGAAACATGAGCGACACCGCGGAACTCACTTATGAGCTTCTCAAGCGGCTTCACGCTGAGTTCGCAGACTTTCGTCGCGATCAGGCGTCGATGAAGATGCGATTGTCGTCTGTCGAGCAGCATCAGGCAACCATTGCCGTCGATATCGCGCGCATCAACGCGGAGCTTGATGCGATCCGGGGAGACGTTTCGCTTATAAAGCGCCGGCTCGATTTGGCGGAGGCCTGACTACGCCTTCAGGCGCGGACGACGCGCGCCTGGTCTCGACACGAGGTCAATGCGTCGTCCTGCGTCACATGGCCGAATGGATCGATGCGCTCGCGCAAGCGATCCGGCGGCAGTGTGCATCCTCGAGAACATCCTTAGCGAGGCGCGCGGGTATCCGACCGCTCGGCAGGGGGGCTTTCGGGCGGCCCGCTCCAGCGGTTGCTCGACGCCCTTGTCGGCGCGTCGACTGAAGCCGTCATCTGGATCGGCCTGCGCGTAACCTTCTAAGCCCCTCCCCTTCAGAGCATCGGGTCGGCCATGCCCCGCATGGCCTGATCAGCGCGGGGCGCTGATCACCCGATGCTGGGTTGGGGCGGGGCCTGTCCGCGGGCTACGGTCTCGATGAGACATCCCCCAAACCCCGCGTCAGCTCAACAGCGCCCCCGCGCT
>NZ_JBYSXG010000037.1:0-49454 GCF_058782005.1 Sphingomonas sp. FW306-1B-B10E | reverse complement strand
CGCGCTTCGATGCTTGGCACGGAGTCTTTTGAACGCGCAGACGCGCGCACCCACCCCCGGCCCCTCCCTGCCAGCAGGGAGGGGAGTGAAATGCTACCGTCCCTTCCTCTCGTCGGCGATGCGGACCAGCCGCAGCACGTTGCCGCTCCACATCTTCTCGATATCCTTCGCCGAATAGCCCGCCGCGCGCAGCCGTTCGGTGACCTTGGGCAGCGCGTCGATGTCCTCGTACCCCGGCACGCCGCCGCCGCCGTCCCAATCGGCGCCGAAGCAGACATGGTCGACCCCGGCCACCTGGATCAGGTGGAGCACCGCGCGCATATAGGTTTCGAAATCGGCCTGCTGCGACGGTGCAGTCGCCTCGATCTCGCGCAGCCGCCGGGTCAGCGCGGCGACCTGCTCGGCAGTCAGCCCGAGCTTGCCTGCGTCCTCGAGCTTGTCCGAGATCTCCGAGCGCTCGGCATTGGGGTTGGACTCGCCGAGATAGGCGCTGTTGACGCAGATCGCCCCGCCCGACGCCGCGAGCTTTCGGGCAAGCGCATCGCTGACGTTGCGCGGGTGATCGAATACCGCCTTGGTGCCGCTGTGCGACAGGATCACCGGCGTTTTCGATAGCGCTATCATCTGGTCGAGCACCGCATCCGACGCGTGGCTCGCGTCGAGCACCATGCCGAGGCGGTTCATCTCGGCGACCCATTGCTTGCCGAGCGGGCTGAGCCCGTTCCACTTGGGCGTGTCGGTCGCCGAATCGGCGAACTGATTGTTCTTGAAGTGCACCGGCGAGGCCATCCGCACGCCGCGCTTGTAGAATTCGCCGAGCAGCGAGAGGTCCTCGCCCAGCGGGTAGCTGTTCTCGATGCTGATGAAGCCAAAACGCTTGCCGGCCTTGTCGAGCCGCGCCGCGTCGCTCGCCCTGATCGCCAGCCCGATGCGGTCGGGAAATTTGGCGAGGGTCGCATGGATCTCGTCCGAGCGGCCGAGCGCAAAGGCCTTAGCCGCGGCGTAGCCTTCGGGAGTCAGCGGACCCGACGGGGTGTAGATCACGAAGAATCCGCCGTCCAAGTCGCCCGCGTCCATCCGTCCGAGATCTACCTGGACCGGATCGGTCGCATGGTCGTGCCGTTCGCCGAAATTCCAGCCCGGGCGGCTGAAATGGATGGGGGTGTCCAGGTGCGTGTCGAGTGTCAGGAGGCGCTTGTGCAGGTCCTTGTCGTCGCCGGGCGCGGCATAGGACGCGGCGGCGGCAGTGGTGGCGAGCAACGCAAGCAGGACAAGTCTTTTCATCGGTACCTCGAGTCAACGATCACGAATCATAGCTATGCCGCAGCGCCGCCCCCGTACAGCCCGCCCGCAAACGCCGCGCCATAGCCTTGCTGCATATTGCAATAGCTACTTGTATGTGAAAATTGTTAGCGCTAATAAATATGGCAGCTACCCCGCCCATCAGAGGCCCGGGGGGCGAGTGGAGGGGGTGCGGAACGGCATCATGCCGAGCGCTTCCCTTTCGTGGCTGAGGGGGAGTTTGATGGCTGAGGTTCGTTCGAGTCTTCATGCGTCGCGGGTGCTCCGCACCGGCATTTCCACCATTGCGCTGGCCGCCACCGGCTGGGCGGCATCGGCTTTCGCCGCCGATGATCCGTCTGTCGTGACAGCGCTGCCACAAGATCAGAGCGCGCAACCGAGTCCGGCGCCGCCTGAGGATCAGGACCAGGTCGTTGTTACCGGTATCCGCGCGTCGCTCACCAGCGCGCGCAACATCAAGCGCAATTCCGACCAGATCGTCGATTCGATCAGCGCGCAGGACATCGGCGCGCTGCCCGACCGATCGGTCTCTGAGGCGCTCCAACGCATTCCCGGCATCACGCTCCAGCGCACCAACGAGAATCGCGATCCGGCGCGGCTCGCGGCCGAGGGCGGCGGGGTGTTCATCCGCGGGCTGTCCTGGGTGCGCTCCGAGGTCAATGGCCGCGACATCTTCTCGGCCAATAGCGGCCGCGGGCTGAGCTTCGAGGATGTCTCGCCCGATCTGCTCGCCGGCGTCGACGTCTATAAGAACCCTTCGGCCGAGATGGTCGAAGGCGGAGTGGGCGGCATCGTCAATTTGCGCACCCGCAAGCCGTTCGACCAGAGCGGCCAGCTGCTCGCGGTGTCAGGCGACTACAATTATGCCGACATGCGCAAGCGCGGCTATTGGTCGGCCAATGGCCTGTACAGCAATCGCTGGGAGACCGGGCTCGGTGACATCGGCATCCTGGTCTCGGGCAGCATCAACAATATCGGTAACCGCACCGACAGTATCCAGCTCGGCACCTATACCGTGCGCGCCAATGGCGGCGCGCCGGCCGGGTTCCAGAACATCCTCGTGCCCTCGTCGCTCGGCTGGCGGCGGATCGACTGGCAGCAAAAGCGCACCTCGGTCGACGGATCGATCCAGTGGAGCCCGAGCCCGGAAATGACCTTCACAGCAGAGGCGTTCCTCTCCTCTGCCGACCCCAAGGACATGGAGCATGCCGAGGGCGTCTATTCGCTTCCCGACTATGAATCCTCGTACAAGGTCAATGGCGACGGCGTGCTCGATGTCGGTTCGTATACCAACGCCAATATGGACCTCGACACGCGCTACGGCGAGTCGCACAAGGTTACGCGCGATTATTCGCTCAACTGGAAATGGGCGCCGGGCGACCATTGGGCGGTCAGCGCCGACGTCCAGCGCGTCACCTCGAGCGCCGACGTGCTGAGCTTCACTGCCTTTACCGAATTCGGCATCGCCCCGGGCTTCTTCGACGCGCGCCGCCCCAACATCGCGTTCGACCTGCGCGGCAACAGTCCGAGCGTCACTGCTACCGAGAACGGTGCATCGCTGGCGAACGCCGCCAATTACTGGTGGGCCGCGGCGATGGACCATCTCGAGGACAATCGCGCCGGCCAATGGGCTGAGCGCTTCGACGTCGAATACACTTTCGACGACGACAGTTTCCTCAAATCCTTCCGCGCCGGCGTGCGCGCCACCGATCGCGACGCGGTCACCCGGCAGACCGGCTATAATTGGGGGCTTCTCTCACAGCAATTCTGGGGCGCGACGGGCAATGCGCCGCCGGTCTATGTCAACCAGACCGGCTACGACACCTATGTCAACAACAACGGCACGGCCACCGATCCGCTGCCAGACGGTCGCCCGGCGACAGCCGACGACTTCACGATCAACGGCCAGCGCAATCCCGGCCTTCCCAACCAGGCCGAGCAGTTCAACTATAGCGACTTCTTCCGCGGCAAGATAGGCGTTCCCGGCGTGGGCTGGTTCCCCTCGACCGGACTGATGACCAACGGCACTGCGAACGCCTATGATTATCTCCGCGTCACGCAGAGCTCGGGCTGGGGCTGGGCGCCGCTGACCGATGCGAGCTTCGAGAACGCCAATCCGGGCTCGGACAACGTGCTGGGCGGCGTCGCCACGCAAAGCGAGAAGACGCTGGCCGGCTATGGCATGCTGCGTTTCGGCGCGGGGGCGCTCGATGGCAATATCGGCGTCCGCGTCGTCCGCACCCGCAACGAAGCGGTCGGCTATCTCAGCATCGGCACGATCACTTCGGGCTGCGTCGCCACGCCCACTGCGCCACAATGTGCCGGGGTCGCCGCCGCGATCGCCTTTTCGAACAACGGCGCCGGCGGACGGCTGTCGAATGCGACTTACAAGAACAGCTATACCGACGTGCTGCCGACGCTCAATCTGCGCTACAAGGTCACCGATGACCTGCAATTGCGCTTCGCCGCGGGAAAGGCGATGGTCCGGCCCAATTTCTCGCAGCTGCGCCCCTATGCCTCATTGAGCTTCACGCTCAACACCGCGGGCACTGCCTTGCTGCCCCAGCCGCTCGGCCTGACCGGCCAGGCGGGCAACCCGTATCTTCGGCCAACCAAATCGACCCAATTCGATTTCAGCGCCGAATATTATTTCGGCCGGTCGAACAGCCTGACCTTCGCGGCCTTTTACAAGGACGTGAAGGACTATATCATCTCGGGTAATGTCGACGAGACCTATGTCAGCAACGGCCAATCGCTGACCTTCAACGTCACGCGCGCGGTCAATGGCGATCACGGCAAGATCAAGGGCGTCGAGCTTGCCTATACTCAGTTCTTCGACATGCTGCCGGGCGCGCTCGGCGGGCTGGGCTTCCAGGGCAATTTCACTTGGGTCGACAGCAGCGGCGGCGCCAATCAGCCGGTCAACACGCTCGATCCCAACCAGATCAACAACGCCAACGATACGACGTTGCCGCTCGAGGGCCTGTCGAAATGGAGCTACAACGTCGCCGCGATCTACGAGAAATACGGCGTCTCGGCGCGGCTCGCCTATAATTGGCGCTCCGAATATCTGCTGACCACCTCCGCGGCCAACCTCAACGCGCCGGTCTGGTCGGAGGATTACGGCCAGCTCGACGGCTCGATCCTCGTCAGCATCACGGACAATATCAAGATCGGGGTGCAGGGCACCAATCTGCTCAACACCCGCACGTTCCTGGACGTCGGAGGTGCGGTCCTCCATCCGCGCTACAGCTGGACCGATACCGACCGGCGCATCGCCGGTATCATCCGGGCCAGCTTCTGATCCCAGAAACTGGGCGGCGCCTCATCCGGGGCGCCGCTCTTTCTTGCGGAGTTCGCCGCGCCTAAGCTTCGGGGGAGCATGTCCGACCAGGCCATCCGATCGATCTGCATCGTCGGCGGCGGCACCGCCGGGTGGATCAGCGCGGCGGTGCTCGCGCGCTTCCTTGCGCCCGAGCGTTGCCGCATCACCCTGATCGAGTCAGAGGAAATCGGCACGATCGGCGTCGGCGAGGCGACGGTACCGCTGATGCAGCACCTCAACGGGCTGCTCGGGATCGATGAGCGCGACTTTGTCCGCGCGACGCAGGGGAGCTTTAAGCTCGGCATCGAATTTCGCGATTGGGGCAGGATCGGCGACGCGTTCTTCCACGGCTTCGGCGATTATGGCGACGCGATCGAAGGCGTGGCGCCGCACCATCATTGGTTGAAGCTGCGCGGGGAGGGCGATGCGACGCCGCTCGGCGCGTATAGCCTGCCTGCCGCGATGGCCCGCCGCGGCCGCTTCGCGCCGCCCTCGTCCGATCCGGGCAATCCGCAGCATTTCTACCGATACGCCTATCATTTCGACGCCCTGCTCTACGCTCGCTTCCTGCGCGACTATGCCGAGGGGCGCGGTGTGCGCCGGATCGAGGGCAAGGTGGTCGATACCGTCTTGAACGGAGAGAGCGGCCATATCGCCGCGGTGGTCACCGCCGACGGCCAGCGACACGCCGCCGACCTGTTCGTCGACTGCTCGGGCTTTCGCGGGCTGCTGATCGAGGAGGCGCTGGGCACAGGCTATGAGGATTGGCGCCACTGGCTGCCGTGCGACAGCGCAGTGGTCGCGCCGAGCGCGCCGACCGGACCGCCCGCGCCCTATACGCTGTCCACCGCGCGCGAGGCCGGCTGGCAATGGCGGATCCCGCTCCAGCACCGGATGGGCAACGGCTATGTCTATGCGAGCCGCTTCACCGACGATGCGCGCGCCCGCGATCTTTTCACTGCGAATATCGACGGGGATCTGCTCGCCGATCCGCGCGTGCTGCGCTTCACCACCGGGCGGCGGCGGAGGTTCTGGAACCGCAATTGCGTCGCGATCGGGCTCGCCGGCGGGTTCATGGAGCCGCTCGAATCGACCAGCATCCAGCTGATCCAGACCGCCATCGCGCGGCTCATCGAATATTTTCCCGACCGCAATTGGGACCCGCGCATCGCCGACGAATATAACCGCGTCACGACGAGCGAGTTCGAGCGGATCCGCGACTTCCTGATCCTCCATTACAGCCTCACCCGCCGCGACGACGCGCCGCTCTGGGATTATTGCCGGTCGATGGCGGTGCCCGACACGCTGCGCCACAAGATCGAGATGTTCCACGCCAGCGGGCGGGTCGCGCTGCTCGCCGAGGAATCGTATCAGGAGCCGAGCTGGGTGGCGATCTTCGCGGGCAACGGCGTGGTTCCCGATCGCTATGACCCGCTGGTCGACCGGCTCGATCCCGAGCGCCTGCGCGCCGGCCTCGCGCACCGCCGCGCAGAGGTCGCCCGCGCGGCGGAGGCGATGCCGCCGCACCAGCTTTTCATCGAGCGTTGCAGGCTCGCGGCGGCGTGAGCGACGATCGCATCCGCACCATCCTGATCGCCGGCGGGGGCACTGCCGGCTGGATGGCAGCGGCAGCGCTGGCGGTGGCGTTTCGGCCGCACCAATGCCGCGTCGTCCTGGTCGAATCGGATGAGATCGGCACGGTCGGCGTCGGCGAGGCGACGATCCCGCCCATCCAGCTGTTCAACCGGATGCTCGGGATCGACGAATGCGATTTCCTCGCGGCGACGCAGGGGACGTTCAAGCTCGGGATAGAGTTCGATGGCTGGCAGCGCGAGGGGGCGCACTATTTCCATCCCTTCGGGCGTTATGGCGACGATTTCGGCATGGCGCCGTTCCACCAGCACTGGCTGCGCGCGCGGGCGCTGGGCGCCGACACGCCGATCGACGCCTATTCGCTTAACCACCAGGCGGCATATCGCGGCCGGTTCGAGGTGCCGACGCCGAAATCGGGGCGGGTATTCTCGACTTTCTCCTGGGCCTATCATTTCGATGCAGCGCTCTACGCACGCTATCTCCGCGCGTTCGCCGAGGCGCGCGGCGTCGAGCGCGTCGAGGGGCGTGTCGCCGATGTCGTGCTGCGGGGCGAGGACGGGTTCGTCGATCGGTTGGTCCTCGCCGACGGCCGTGCACTCGGCGCCGAGCTGTTCCTCGACTGCACCGGCTTTCGCGGGCTGATCACCGAGGCGATCGATACCGGCTACGAGGATTGGTCGCACTGGCTGCCGTGCGACCGCGCGCTGGCAATCGCGTGCGCGCGGGTCGCCGACCCTTGCCCTACACCCGCGCAACCGCATGCGCGGCGGGATGGCAATGGCGCATCCCCCTCCAGCACCGCACCGGCAACGGCCAGGTCTATTGCAGCGGCGCGATTTCGGACGAGGCGGTGCACGCCAGCCTGCTCGGCAACCTCGACGGACTTCCGGAAGGCGAGCCGCGCGCGCTCCGCTTCGCCACCGGGCGGCGACGACGCCCGTGGCATCGCAATTGCGTCGCGCTGGGCCTTGCCGGGGGCTTTCTCGAGCCGCTCGAATCGACCAGCATCCATTTGATCCAGACGGGGATTTCGAAGCTGCTGTCGCTGTTTCCCGATCGCAATTGCGATCCTCGGCTGGCGCAGGAATATAGCCGGCTCGTCGACGTCGAGATGGAGGCGGTGCGCGACTTCCTCGTCCTCCATTATCGCGCCAACGAACGCGAGGAGCCGTTCTGGCGCCAGTGCCGTGCGATGCCGATCCCGGATACGCTGGCGGACCGTATCGAGCTGTTCCGCGCCAGCGGCCGGCTGGTCGAGCGGCCGGGCGACGTCTTCAATCCGCCGAGCTGGCTCGCCGTGCTGACCGGGCAGGGCATCTCGCCTGCTGGGCACGATCCGCTTGCCGACAGCGTCGCGCCGCAGGAATTGGCGGCGATCCTCGCCGGCATGCGCCAGGTGATCGATCGCGCCGCCGGTCAGATGCTCACGCACGCGAAGTTCATCGACCGATATTGCCGCGCCACGCCGCGCGCCGATGCCGCTCGCCTCATAGGAGCCGAAAGATGAAGCACCGCATGATCCTGCCGGCGCTGCTGCTGCTGATGAGCGCCGCGTCGCCCCTGTCCGGCGCGCGGGCGCAGGACATCGCGACGGGCGTTACTTCGGCCAAGACCGTGAGCACCGTCGTCATCAGCGCCGACCCCGCTCTCTCGGGTGGCCGGCTGGTGCTACGCGTGGCAGCGCAGAACCGGACCAAGGCGCCGGTTCCCTTCGGCCCCGCCTCGGTGCGGATCGCCACCGGAGCGGGGGAGGGGGTCGTGATCCTGCCCCTCGCGGCGCTGATCGCAGAAGCGCGCGCCGCGGCGGGGGACGGAGGCGGGTCGGTCTCGGGCGTGATCGAGGCCCCGGCGATGCTCACCAACAATGCCGGCCAGCGCGACGTCAGCGGCTATACCGGCGGCATGGGGGCCGGCGTCGCGCAGGGATCGCGCCGGCGCAAGCCCAAGGCTACCGACGTCGCCGCGGCCGACGCGCAGGTGGCGGCCTTGAAGGCCGGCATCCTCGCCGACGGGGTGATCGCGCCCGGACAGGTCGCCGCCGGGCAGCTCGTCACCGAGAAGATCAAGTTCCGCGACAAGCGCGCGCGGGGGCTGGTGGTGACGGTGATGATCGCGGACGAGGCGCACCGCTTCACATTCGACGCTCCGCAGTAGATCAGTCGGTCACGGCCAGGTCGCGAACTTCACCTTGAGCACCTGCGGCTCGCCGGTGAAGTTGAGCCCATAATCGGTCTGGTCACCGTTCCAGACGCGATCGAAAACCCATTTGCCTTCGGCGAAATGGCCTTCCTCGACGCGGTCGAACATCAGATTGCGGCCGCCCGGATCGGCGAGCGCGAACTCCACGCGCGCGTCGAAGCCTGTCACCAGATATTCGTCGGGGCCCATCCGCGCGACGGCGAGGCCGCCCAGCGGTTCGGCATTGCCCTTGGGCGCCTCGAAGCCGAATTGCCCGCGTCCGAACGTCACCGTCGCCTCGTACGCGCCGAGGTCGAGCGACTGGCTGTGCTTGGCCGTGGGGTCTGTGGGCTCAGCGACGCCCCACACCTGACTCTCGAAGGCGAGCCGCGCCCATTCGCGCTGCATCGGCCGGAATAGGCGGTAGTTGCGCGCGAACAGGTCGATCGTCGCCGCGTCGAGGGTCGGTGCGCCGAGCGGGAAGTTCGAGTAGCCGGTCGCGTCCATCCCGAAAATCGACCAGCCGACGGCGCCGCGGCCGATCGTCGGGAAGAAATAGCGGGCATAGCCGCGCGCATTGCCGGTCTCCGGTACGAACAATGGATTGTCGGCGCGCGCGTACGCATCGAGGAAGCCGAGATACGCCTTATGATCGGGATTGTAGATGTCGGGCCCGACCAGATCGAGGTGCGGTGCTGCAGGCTTGTACACGTCGATCACGGTGTGCGCCGGGCCGCCGCTGGCATAGGTGTTGGGGTCTTGCCAGCCGAACGGGCTGCCGGTCAGCGCCGCATTGGCGTACATCGGCAACGGCTTTACCGCCTTTCCGGCCGCGGCGACCTGATCGATGTACCGCGCGACGTGCCAGCTCTGAAAGAACAGCTCGGCATCGCGGCCATAGACTGCCGCCCAAGTCCCCGGCTGCTTGCTCGTCTGCTTGAGCAATGCCGCGGGGACGGGGCCGGCGAATAGCCGGTCGGCTTCGGGCGAATGATCGCGCGCGCTGCTATAGTTGCCGGGCTCGTTCTCGACCTGGACGAGGATCACGGTGTTCTGGGAGTCGCGCGCGCGCAGGTGCCGCATCAGCGCGACGAACGCCTTGGTGTCGGCTTCGAGAGTCGACTTGGCCAGCGGTGTGAAGGCGTAGTGCGTCTTGCCGTCGCGCCCGATCATCCGCGGGAAGCGTGCATTGTCGCGCTTGACCCAGCCCGGGGCATAAGCGGTGCCGGTGTTCTTCCACGTCGCGAACCACAGCAGCACCAGCCGCACGTCATGCTCGCGGGCCTGTTCGAGCAGGGTGTCGAGGAAGGCGAAGTCGAACTTGCCTTCCTGCGGCTCGATCTGCTCCCAAGCGATCGGCACTTGCAACGTGTTGGCCTGGAGCCGATCGATCACCGGCCACACCTTGGGCAGCATCGCCGGATAGTTGCTCGAATTATTGACCTGTGCGGCGAGCATCAGGAAGGGCGCGCCGTCAACGATCAGCGCGTGCTTGCCGCCGCGCGAGACGATGTGCGGCACGTCTTGCGCCGCGGCGGGGACTCCGAGCAGCGCCGCGAGCGCCGCCAACACTCCCAGCACCCGCCGCATCGAAATTCCCCCCCGATTATTCGGCCGCGTCTGCCGCCAGCACTTGCCCATCCTTGCGATAGCGGAAAGTCGCCAGGCTCGCTGCCTTCATTTCGATCGAAAAGCCCGGCAGGGTCGGCGCGCGATAGGCGCCGCGCTCGATCACGCAGGGGTCGACGAAATGCTCGTGGAGATGGTCGACATATTCGATCACGCGGCCTTCGGTCGTGCCCGCAAAGCACAAATAGTCTATCATCGCGAGGTGCTGGACATATTCGCACAAGCCGACGCCGCCGGCATGCGGGCATACCGGCAAGTCGTACTTCGCCGCCATCAGCAGCACCGCCAGCACTTCGTTGACACCGCCCAGTCGGCACGCGTCGATCTGCACCACGTCGATCGCGCCGCGCATGATGAACTGCTTGAAGACCACTCGGTTCTGGCACATCTCGCCGCTGGCGACGCGCATCGGCGCGATCGCCTCGCGGATCTGGCGATGCCCCTCGACATCGTCGGGGCTGGTGGGTTCTTCGATGAACCAAGGATCGGCAAAGGCGAGCGCGCCGAGATGCGCGACGGCCTGATCGACTTCCCAAACCTGGTTGGCGTCGATCATCAGCTTGCGGTCCGGACCCAACGCCTCGCGCGCGATCCGGACGCGACGGACATCGTCCTCCACCGAACGCCCAACCTTGAGCTTCACATGGTCGAAGCCCTCGGCCACGGCTTCGTGGCAGAGCCGCGCGAGCTTCTCGTCCGAATAGCCGAGCCAGCCCGCCGAGGTGGTATAGGCGGGATAGCCCTTGTCGCTCAGCGTCGCGATACGCTCGGCCTTGCCCGTGGCGCGCGCCTCGAGCAGCGCCAGCCCTTCCTCGCGCGTAACGCAGTCGGTGATGTAGCGAAAGTCGATCAGCCCGATCAGCTCGGCCGGGGACATCTCGCCGATCAGCTGCCACAAGGGCTTGCCGGCCACCTTGGCGAGCAGGTCCCACACCGCGTTGACCACCGCGCCGGTGGCGAGGTGGATCACCCCCTTTTCGGGCCCGATCCAGCGCAGCTGGCTGTCGCCGGTGATGTGCGCCCAGAAGCGCGCGCCGTCCTCGCGGATCCAGTCGAGGTCGAGCCCTTCGACCAAGGGCGCCAGCGCCTCGATCGCCGCGCAGACGATGTCGTTGCCGCGGCCGATCGTGAAGGTGAGACCGTGCCCTTCTAGCCCGTCATCGGTCTCCAGGATGCAATAGGCCGCCGAATAATCCGGATCGGGATTCATAGCGTCCGATCCGTCGAGCATCTGCGACGTCGGGAAACGGACGTCGAGCACGCGCAGCTTGCGAATTATCGTCATTGTGCGGAGACCGGCCCCCGATATGCTTGCCGGCGCGTCGCGCATGCCCTGTCGATCATCGGTTTTGCTGCCCCCTCCAAAACACCGCGCGATACCTCCGCGCCGCGACACTGCATGTTCGCAGATGATTTGAATTTTTATAGGTGCGAATTGGCTGTGGTGCAAGTTTCCTGTTGTGCTAGAGGCGCGGCGAGGATCACAGCGCCAGGATAGGCGCCGCGAAGAAGGGACACGATGGCAATCCGGCACTGCTTTGCGCTCGATCTGATCGACGATGCGGCGCTCATCGCCGAATATGAGGCGCGCCATGCGCCCGGCGCGGTCTGGCCGGTGGTGCTCGATCATCTCCGCGCGCAGGGCGTCGAGACGATGGAGATCTGGCGCACCGGCGATCGCATGGTGATGATCTCCGAAGTGGCCGAGGATTACCCCCGCGCTGTGGTGGCGCCGGCCGAGATCGAGGATTGGGAAGCGCTGATGTGGCGTTTCCAGCGTGCGCTGCCGCATGCCGCGCCGGGCGAGAAATGGGTGCCGATGCAGCGCATCTTTGCCTTCGGCGAGACGCGATGATCGCGACACGCCGCCTGCCGAGCTGCGGGCTCGAATTGTCCGAACTCGGGCTGGGCACCGCACCGCTCGGCAATCTCTATCGCACCGTCTCGGATGAAGATGCCACCGCTGCGGTCACCGCCGCGCTCGCGGGCGGCATGGGCTACGGCGACACCGCGCCTTATTACGGCTTCGGCCTCGCGGAGAAGCGGCTCGGTGCCGGGTTGGCAACAGCGGAAGGCGTGGTCGTCTCGACCAAGGTGGGCCGCCTGCTCGTGCCGGTGGAGGGCGCGCTTCCAGCCGAGCGGCACGGCTTCCGTTCGGCCGAACCCTACGAACCGGTCTATGACTATTCCTATGACGGCGTGCTGCGCTCTCACGAGGCGAGCTTGGCACGGCTCGGCGTCGAGCGGATCGATATCCTGCTCGTCCACGATATCGGCCGGCTGACGCACGGCGACCGCCACGCCGGGCGGATGGTCGAACTCGACGGCGGGCTGCGCGCGCTCGAACGGCTGCGCAGCGAAGGCGCGATCACGGCGTTCGGGATCGGCGTCAACGAATGCGAAGTCGCGCTCGAATTGCTAGGCCGCGCGTCGCTGGACGTGATCCTGCTCGCCGGTCGCTATACCCTGCTCGAACAGGGCGCGATGGACGCGCTGCTGCCGCGCTGCATCGACGCAGGCGTCGGAATCGTGATCGGTGGCCCCTATAATAGCGGGATATTGGCGGGGCAGGGGACGCGCGCCGACGCGCATTACGATTATGCCGCGGCGCCTGCGCCGATCGTCGAGCGCGCGCGGCAGATCGAGGCGGTCTGCGCACGGCACGATGTCGCGCTCGGCGCCGCCGCCCTGCAGTTCGTGCTCGGCCATCCTGCGGTGGTCAGCGTGGTCCCGGGGCTGGCGAGCGCCGCCGAAGTCGCCGAGACGCTCGCGCGCTACGCGACGACGATCCCGGTGCAGCTCTGGGCCGAACTCAAACATCTCGGGCTGCTGCGCGGCGATGCGCTCGTCCCGACGACCGAAACATTGGAGACACTAAGGGCATGACGGGCAGGCTTGCAGGAAAGACGGCGCTGATCACCGGCGCGGCGCACGGGATCGGCCGCGCCACCGCCGAACTCTATGTCCGCGAAGGCGCGACGGTATGGGCGGTGGATCGCGACGGCGACGCGCTCGCAACGCTCGCCAATTGCGTCACGCGCCAAGTCGACATCTGCGACGCCGCGGCGATCGACGCGCTGTTCGCCGAGACGCCTCCGCTCGACATATTGTTCAACTGCGCCGGCATGGTCGCCGCCGGCACGATCCTCGACTGCAGCGAAGCCGATTGGCAAGCGTCGTTCGATCTCAACGTCACCGCGATGTTCCGCATGATCCGCGCGGCGCTGCCGGCGATGCTCGCAAAGGGCAGCGGCTCGATCGTCAACATGGCGTCGGTCGCGAGCTCGATCACCGGCGTGCCCAATCGGTTCGCTTATGGCGCGTCCAAAGCGGCGGTGATCGGCATCACCAAGGCGGTCGCCGCCGATTATGTCGCGCAGGGCATCCGCTGCAACGCGATCTGCCCCGGCACGATCGACACCTCCGCGCTCCATCAAAGGCTGCGCGCGACCGGCGATTATGAGAACGCCCTGGTCGCGTTCAACGCGCGCCAGCCGATGGGCCGGCTGGGCAAGGTCGACGAGATCGCCGCGCTTGCGCTCTATCTCGGCTCGGACGAATCCAGCTTCACCACCGGGCAGATCCAGGTGATCGACGGCGGCTGGACGGTCTGATCCTCAGATCCGGCTGTCGCCTTCGACGAGCTGCTCGGAGATCTGCGCTGCGGCGAGCCGGACCAGCTCGGCGGTCTCCTTGGCGGAGACCGAGGGCTGGAGCTTCTTGAGATAGGGCACGGTCAGCGCCGCCGCCGCCATCCCGCCGCGCATCACCGGTGCCGATACGTCGGTCACCCCGGCGACGAACTGGCTCGGCGTAAGCTCGACCTGGCGCTCGCGTATCTCGTCGGCATGCCGGCGGAACGCTGCCAACTCGGCTTCGGGCAAGGGCGGATCGAGCAGGGCTTCCCAGCGCTCGCGGACATCCTCGGGCTGGAAGGCATAGAGGATCACCCCCGACGCCGCCTGGTGCAGCGGCCGACGATAGCCGACGCGGACCGAAAAGCCGAGCTGCTCGCTCGATTCCATCCGCGCCACCACTACCATTTCGCCCAAGGTGTGCATGGCGAGGTGGCACGACTGGCCGACGCTCGACGCGAGCTGGCGCATCACCGGCAGCGCCGCCTCGATCAGGTTGCGCGTGCGCGGCTGCTGCATGCCGAGCGAGAACAGCCGGTCGGTCAGCCGGTAGCCTTCGTTCGACGGATCCTGCTCGATATAGCCGCGGAATTCGAGCACCTGGACCATGCGGAACAGCTCGCCATGCGAGCGTTCGAGCCGGTTGACGATTGCCGTCAGGGTCATCGGCCGCGCCTCGGTCGCCAGCAGCTCGAGGATGTCGAGACCCTTCTCCAACGCCGGCGCGCGATAGCGCGAATCGATCTCGCTCTTGTCTTCAGCGACCTTCTTCACGGCACCCCCTCATGGCGTTCTGTCCCGCACCGTGTATCTGTTGCTGGCCCCGGAATGAAGATGGCGGCGACAGATGAGGCACAGCGCTTGTTGCATTCGTATTTGAAGAGTGTTTTTATATGCGCAAGACCCAAAACGGGCGGCGCAGGGAGAGAATGAGCGTGGAAGCCCAGATCGCATCGACCGAGGTTTCGCCCCGCGGCGCACGTCCGTCAGCGCTGCTGCCGGTGGTACTGATCGTCGCCTTGTTCTTCCTCTGGGGCATGGCGAACAACCTCAACGACGTGCTGATCGCGCACTTCAAGAAACTGTTCACCCTGAGCGACCTGCAGGCCGGGCTGGTCCAATCGGCATTCTATCTCGGCTATTTCTGCCTCGCGATCCCGGCCGCCTTGTTCATGCGTGCCAACGGCTATCGCGCGGCGGTGCTCGCCGGGCTCGGGCTCTACGGCGCCGGTGCGCTATTGTTCTGGCCGGCAGCGAGCGCGCAGAGCTATCCCTTCTTCCTCGCCGCCTTGTTCGTGATCGCCGGCGGACTCGCCTTTCTCGAGACTTCGGCGAACCCGCTGATAGCGCGGCTCGGCTCGGAGGAAACCGCCGCGCGGCGCCTCAACCTCGCCCAGGCGTTCAACCCGCTCGGGTCGATCGCCGGCGTGGCGCTGGGCAGCCAGTTCATCCTGTCGGGAGTCGCGGTGTCGCCGGCGCAGATTGCGGCGATGGAGCCGGCCGCGGCGGCGGCGTGGCGCGCGCAGGAGGCGGCGTCGGTGCAATTGCCGTATTTGCTGATCGCGCTCGTCGTGATCGGCTGGGCGGTGCTGATCCGTGTCGTCCGCTTTCCCGCCGTGGCGACCGAGCGTGATGTCGACGAGGGTGTCGGGGCACTCGATGACTTTCGCATCTTGCTGCGCGAGCCGCGCTTGCTGTTCGGCGTGGTCGCGCAATTCTTCTATGTCGGCGCGCAGGTCGGCGTGTGGAGTTTCCTGATCCGCTATTCGCAGGTCGCGCTGCCTGGGACCGGCGAGCATCGCGCCGCGGGCTGGCTCACGCTGTCGCTGGCCTTGTTCATGGCCGGGCGCTTCGCCGGCGCGGCGCTGATGGGGCGAATCGCCGCGCTGCCGCTGCTGGCCAGCTTCGCCGGGATCGCCGCCTTGCTCTGCGCCATTGCCGCGACATTGGGCGGAGCATTGGGGATCGCCGCGCTCGTCGCGACGAGCTTCTTCATGTCGATCATGTATCCGACGATCTTCGCCGAGTCGGTGGCGGGGCTGGGGACGCGCACCAAATCGGCCGCGGCACTGCTGGTGATGGCGATCATCGGCGGCGCGGTGCTGACCGCGCTGATGGGCTACGTCTCGGACGTGAGCGGCTCGATCCTGTGGGCGATGCTGGTGCCGGCCGGGGGCTTCCTTGTCGTGCTGGCGTTCGCGCTAAAATCCAGGGCGGGCGCGGCTTGATCGATGCGCATGTGCATGTCTGGCAGATTGGCCGCAACGGCTGCGTCTGGCCGGACGCGGATCTTCCCACGATCCACCGCGACTTCGATCTTGCCGGCTATCGTGCCGCGGCGGGGCAGGGCGTCGAGGGCGTCCTGCTCGTCCAGAGCCAGACCGACCCGGCCGACACCAATTGGCTGCTGAGCCTCGCCGATCCGCTGATCGCGGGCGTGGTGGGCTGGGTCGACCTGGCTGCGCCAGATGCAGAGGCACGCGTCGCAGCCTTGGCCGATCATCCGCGGCTGCGCGGCCTGCGGCCGATGGTGCAGGGTCTGGCGGACGACTGGTACGATCGGGCAGACGACGCGGCGCTGACGGTGATGGCGGCGCAAGGGCTCGTGCTCGAAGCATTGATCCAGCCGCGCCATCTCGAATCACTCGCGCGGCTCGCGTCGCGGCACCCCGAATTGCAGATCGTCATCGATCACGCCGCAAAACCGCAGGCGCAGGGTTTCGACTCGTGGTCGCGCGGAATCGACTCGATCGCCCGATGCGCGAATGTCCACGCCAAGCTGTCGGGGCTGGTGACCGAGACCGCGCCGGTGGCCGATGTGTTCGACCGACTGTGGCGCGCGTTCGGACGCGAGCGGCTGATCTGGGGGAGCGACTGGCCGGTGCTGACGCTTGTCGCAAGCTATGGCGATTGGCTGGAAAAGGCGCGCGCACTGGTGCCGGTCGGCGATCACGCGGCGATATTCGGGGGCAATGCGCAGCGCCTGTATCGGCTGGAGCACGGCCGGCCGGACGGCGGAAAAGGGAGTTAAACGCCGCCCGGCCGTACCCCTTAGGGGGAACCCTGCGGAGCCTAACCTTCATACTCCTGAATAGGTCGGGCGAACAGTACGGAAAAACACCTGAGCGGGACAGTTCAAGGCAGCGGGGTGATCCCCTCTGCGCGCACTTTCCAACCACGGCGGGGGAATCCGGGCGCCGGTCCCGACGATCCGTCCCAACCTTGCGCCATCATCCCGACCGCGAGCAGCAGTGAGCCGTTCGACGGGAAATAGGTCTCGGCAGCGCGCGCATAGCCGGGGCCGTCCGGACCGAGTCCCGCGCTTCCCGCGGCGGGGCCGACGAGTTGCTTTTCCTCTTCGAGATGCACGCGCGGGGTCATCCCGCTGACGCCCCAGCGATTGTTGGGCAGGTCGCGGAACAGCCAGTCGACCGCCCGCTCGCGATCCCCCAGCCGCGCCGCGGACATTGCGATCACGGGGAAATCCCAGCCCCAGGTCTGCCGCAGGTCCCAATGGTCTTCGGTTGCCGCCAGCGTGCGCCGCATCGCCGCTGGATCGACGCGGCCGGGGATCAGTCCATAGGCCATCAGGAATGAGGGGTGGTCGCGATTGAGGCAGCGTGGCGGCGTCGCGTGGCGGCTGCATTCGGGTGCGCTGCTCGTGCGCCAGAAATCGGGTTCGCTCTCGACCGGCAGGTACAGCCCGTCGCGCTCGGGCGGTGGCGCGAGCCCGGCGATCACGCGATCCCATTCCGCGTTGCGCGCCAGCCCGCGCCGTTCGCGCCAGCGCTGCGCGGTGCCGAGCGCCCAGCGATAATATTCAATCTCGAAGGCAGGGTCGATCGTGGTCAGCGGCGGATGGTTCTCCTGCACCGGGATGATCGGAGGACCGAGCACATAGCGGTCGCCCTCGCGTCGCGGCCAGCTGGCGAGCAGCTCGGCGGTCTGCTCGACCATTTCGCCATAACGCTCGAGCGTCGCTCGGTCGCCGCGTGCGCGCCGGACCAGTTCGGCGAGGTAGATCGGGTGCGGCTGCTGCCACATGATGAACGGGTTGACCGTGCTCGGGCTGTTCCAGCCATTGGGGCCGGTCATCTTGCTCCACCACGCGCCCTTTACGCCGTGGCTGCGTGCTAGCCGCTGCGCCTGGGGCAGGACCTGGAGATACCAGCCGAGGCTGCGTTCGAGCAGTTCGGGCCGGCCCCAGCTCGCCCAATGCCCGGCATGGAAGATCGGCATCTCGAGGTGGAACTTGCCGTTCCAGCTGTTCGAGAACAGCCCCTCCTCCTGCGGCGGATATTCGCCGGCCTGATTGATCGCGGCGAGATATTGCGAGAGCACGACGCGGCGTTCGAGTTCGGCGGCGCGCGGATCGGTGCTGCCGCTGAAGTCGATCGCGCCGCCTTGCGTCCAGTAATGCTGCCAGTGCCGCGCGACCGGCGTGACGTCATAGGCGCCAGGCGCCTGCCGGATGCGCTCGAAGCCCACTGTCACGTCGAGCCGGTCGCCGTCACGACGCAGCACGCGAAAGCTATGCGATCCGGCTCGGGTGATTGCACTTCCGGGCGAGCCGATCGCCGAGAAATATCGCGTGTCATCAAGCAGGCGCTCGGCGACCAGCTGCCCAGGCCCCTGTTCGAGGATACGCGTTCGGTGGCTTTCGTCATGCGTCCAGTCGGATGGGTCGGGATTGAGCTTCGCCGACACGCCCGGATAGCGCACATCGACGCCTATCCGGCCCTGCGCCACCAGCGGCGAGCGGATCGACACCATTACCATGTCGCGGTCCGGATGCACGCGTGTCTCGACGGTCACCGGCTGGCCGTCGAAGACGAAGCTGCTGGTCAGCGATCCCGACCACAGATCGAGCTTCTGCCGCGTCGCCGACAGGTCGGAGAAGCGTGCCTGGGTGCCGTCTCGCCGCAGCAGCGCGAGGCTCACCCGACCGAGCGAGAAGCGATGCGGGTTCTCGCGCAGCCATTGCAACGCGGGACGTTTCTCGATCTCGGACCAGTCGCGGATCCACGGATAGCCCTGCTCGCCGCGGCCGGGCACGGGGACCATTACCAGCCCGTCGCGCTCGCTATAGCCCTTGGGATTGGGGAAGCTGTGCCACGCCCATTGCGCCATCGTCAGCAGCGGCGCGATCGGCGCATATTGCTCGGGAAAGGTCTGCAGCCCGGTGATGTCGGCGGTGAAGCCAAGATTGCCGTTGCCGAGCATCAGCGGGGCATGCGGGTCGACGCGGGTGAGCGTCACGTCGTGGCGGTTGACCAAGGCATGCCGGTCGATCGGCTGGGCGAGGGCAGGGGCCGCGCTCGCACATACCAGCATCAACCCCGCGAAAGCAGGAACCCACATCCGCAACGCGCGGCGAAAGGCATGCGTGCACTCGCCGATACTGTAGGAGATGGGTCCCCGCTTTTGCGGGGATGACGGCGCATAGGTCAATCTGCTCAGCCCTGCTGCAATCGCATCGGCATCGGCACGCGCTCCTTGTGCCCGGGCATCTTGGGGAGCTTGGGCATGTCGAGGCCGGTGATCAGGTCGGCGATCTTCACCGGCTGGCCGGTCTCGAAACATTTGTCTGCCGCGATGCCGATCAGGCACGAGGCGGCGCCGCCCCGCTCGTCGGCGGCGCGCATCAGTGGATCTCTGGGCGCGTTGGGATCGAAGATGTCGGCGAGCATCACCGCGTCGCCGCCGCCATGCGACCCCGCGCCGGTGTCGGGCTGGATGTCGCGTGCCTCGCCCCGCATCGGGATGATCCGCGTCTTGATTCGGTCCTCGTCGCGCTCGTTGCTCGCGCCCGCGGTGGCGCCCTGCTCGACCACGCTATGCTCTAGGCGGCCCTTGGTGCCGTTGAACGCGACGGTATAGCCTTCCCAGGCATTGAATGCATTGAGGCTGTAGCTGAGCGTCGTGCCCCCGGCATAGCCGACGATCACGTTCATCGTGTCCTCGATGCTGATCTCGGGCCGCCAGACGCATTGGTCGCGGAAATAGCCGTCATATTTCTCGGCATCGAGGTAGAGCGCCTTGAGCCCGGGATCGGCGGCGAGATCGAGGAAGAAGGTGCATTTGTCCTTCTCCGGGCAGGTGTGGCAGCGCTGGTGCGCGCCCTGCAGCCCGAAGCGGCGCGCCATTTCGGGCGTGTAGAATTCGCGCTTGCCGGTGGCGTTGACGCTGACCGGCATGTCCGACAGCCACCAGTTGACCAGGTCGAAATGGTGCGTCGCCTTGTGCACCATCAGGCCGCCCGAAATGGCCTTGTTCGAATGCCAGCGGCGGAAATAGTCGGCGCCGTGGACGGTGTTGAGCAGCCAGTGGAAATCGACCGACAGTATGTCGCCGATCACACCGGACATCAGCAGCTCCTTCACCTGGCTGCGGAAGGGCGAGTAGCGATAGTTGAAAGTGACGCGAATGTGCCGCCCGCTGCGCTTGACCGCGTCGAGGATCGCCTGTGCCTTGGCCGCGGTGGTCGTCATCGGCTTTTCGGTGATGACGTTGACCCCGGCGTCGAGCGCGCGGATGATATAATCGTTGTGGAAGGCATCGGGCGGGGTGACGATCACTGCGTCGGGCTTCTGCTCGCGCAGCATCTTGTCGAAATCGGCGGCGAGATAGGGCTTGGGCGGCGTGGCGCCCACGGCGATGGCGTTGCGCGCGACATAATCGAGCCGCCCGGGATTGGTGTCGCAGACCGCGACCAGCTCGCCATGCGCCTTGTGCGGTCCCCACAGGGCCTGCTGGTACATCCGATTGCGGCTGCCAACACCGACGGCGACGTAGCGCTTGCGCTTGGCCGCCGCGATGCTCGCCGCATTGGCGTCGAGCGCAGTGGCGAGCGCAGTGCCCGCCGCAAGCCCGCCGAGAACGTCCCGCCGCCCGAGGGCGGTTCCTTCGCTACGATCCATCTTCCTCTCCCTGCCGGGCGTTATGCCCGTGCCTTATCTCCAAAGCTCAGCGGCGCATCGTCTCCACCAAGGCGTCACGCGTGATCTGGTCGACGCTGGTACAGCCGGTCAGCGCCATCGCGACGCGCATCTCGGCCTCGACCAGCTTGAGCATGTGGCTGACCCCGGCTTCGCCGCGCGCGGCGAGCGCGAACGCCCAGGCGCGGCCGAGCAGCACGCCCTTGGCGCCGAGCGCCAGCATCCGCACGACGTCGAGCCCCGAGCGCACGCCGCCATCGGCGAGCACGGTCAGCCGGTCGCCAACGGTATCGGCGATCGCCGGCAGCGCATGCGCGGTCGAGGGGACGCCGTCGAGCTGGCGCCCGCCATGGTTCGACACGACAATCCCGTCGGCGCCGATCTCGGCCGCGGCGCGGGCGTCCTCGGCGTCGAGGATGCCCTTGATGATCAGCGGCCCGTTCCAGCGCTCGCGGATGAAGTCGAGGTCGCGCCAGCTCACCGTCGGGTCGAAATTGTTGCGCATCCAGGCGAAGAAGTCCTCGAGCCCGGTATTCTTGCCGAGCACCGGCGCGACGTTGCCGAGCTGGTGCGGCCGCCCGTGCACCCCGACGTCCCACGCCCAATGCGGCCGCTTGACCGCCTGCCAGATCCGGCGCAGCCCGCCCGCTGCGCCGCTCGCCCCGGCGAGCCCCGAGCGATAGTCGCGATAGCGCGATCCCGGCACTGGCATGTCGACGGTGAACACCAAGGCGTTGCACCCGGCCGCGACTGCCTGGTCGAGCAGTTCGCGCATGAAGCCGCGGTCGCGGATCATGTAGAGCTGGAACCAGAAGGGCACGTTGGTGCCGCGCGCGACTTCGCTTAAGGGGCACGCCGACACCGTCGACAGGCAGAAGGGGATACCGGCCTTCTCCGCCGCCCGTGCCGCCTGCACTTCGCCGCGCCGCGCGTTCATCCCCGCCAGCCCGATCGGCGCGAGCGCGACCGGCATCTTGAGCTTCTGCCCGAACAATGTCGTCGAAAGGTCAAGCGACGAAATATCCCGCAGGATGCGCTGGCGCAGCGCGATCGCCGCGAGATCGTCGACATTCCGCTTCAGCGTTACTTCGGCGTAGGAGCCGCCGTCGATATATTCGAACAGGAAATGCGGAAGCCGCCGGCGGGCGAGTTCGCGGTAATCGAGAGTGGAAGCTGCGCGTCTCATTGCCTGACATGATGTGCCATAAGATGGGAGCCGCTGTCGAGCCGGATTGGTGCAGGATGCCCGCCGGGCTTGGCGGACGCCAGCGATAAATGGTAGCGCTCCCATAAACCGGGAGGAGAGGCCGATATGTGGAAGTTTGCGGCGATCATGCTAACGCTCGCGACGCCGGCCGCGGCCCATGCGCAGGCGAGCTACACGAACCCGATCCTCTATGCCGATTATTCCGATCCCGACGTTATCCGCGTCGGGCAGGACTATTACATGGTTGCCTCGAGCTTCCATTTCTCGCCCGGCATCCCCGTGCTCACGTCGCGCGACCTCGTCCATTGGCGCATCCTCGGGCATGTCCTGCCGAAGCTGCCGTTCGGGCCGCTCTACGACATGCCGGGACCGCACACGCTGACCGACAAGATCTCCAAGCCGATCGGCGGCACGAAATATGCCAGCGGCGTCTGGGCGCCGAGCATCCGTCATCACGCCGGCAAGTTCTACGTCTATTGGGCGACCCCCGACGAAGGCGTGTTCATGGCTGCCGCGACCGATCCGGCCGGCCCGTGGACTGCGCCCGTTGCGGTGATCGCCCAGCCCGGACTCGAGGACCCGTGCCCATTCTGGGACGAGGACGGCAGCGCATGGCTGGTCCATGGCAAAGTCGGCGCCGGTCCTTTGGTACTCCACCGCATGCGCCCCGACGGTACCGGCGTGCTCGACCAGGGCAAGGTGATCGCCGAGGACAAGGAAAAGCTCCCGGTCCTCGAAGGCCCCAAGCTCTACAAGCGCGGCGGCTATTACTATATCTGGGCGCCGATCGGCGGCGTCGGCACCGGGCCGCAGGCGGTAGGCCGCGCGCGCGAGATCCGCGGACCCTATGAATGGCGGACCGTGCTCGAGCCGGGCAACACCCCCGTCCAGGGGCCGCACCAGGGCGGCTATGTCGAGACGCCGTCGGGCGAGGGCTGGTTCGCGCATTTCAATTCGACCGGCGCGTTCGGCCGCATCGTCCACCTCCAGCCGGTGCGCTGGGCCGAGGGCTGGCCGATCGTCGGCGAGCCGATCCCCGACAAGGCATCGGGGCAGCCCGTGCTCAGCTATCGCATGCCGGACACCGGCGCCGTGCCCACCAGCGATCGGATCCAGGACTCCGATGAATTCATGGGCCCGCGGCTGGGACTGCAATGGTCATGGAACCAGAACCCGCTCGACAGCGCGTGGAGCCTGTCGCGGCGCCCCGGCTGGCTGCGGCTCACTGCGCTCCCCGCCGAGCATCTCGTCACTGCGCGCAACACGCTGACTCAAACCCTCCAGGGCCCGCGCAGCCGAATCACGACGCGGATCGACGTCGGTCGCATGGCCGAGGGTCAGCGCGCCGGTCTCTCCCTGTTCGGCGTGCGGCCAAGCTGGATCGGCGTGGTGCGGGCGGGCGGCGTCAACCACGTCACTTTCGCCTCGGAGGGCGAGGAGACCCAAGGCCCGCGGTTGGCCGGCGCGACCGTGATCCTGGCTGCCGATGTCGGCGAAGACCAGACGGTGCGCTATTCGTACAGCCTCGACGGCCGCCGCTTCATCCCGCTCGGTCCGCCGCTCTGGCTGGCGCGCTTCTCGTGGTGGAAGGGCTCGCGGCCTGCCTTGTTCACTTTCACGCGGGGGGACGCGGCGACTCGGGGTTCGATCGACGTTGACTGGTTCAGGGTCGCACGCGAGGCGCGCTAGCAATTCGTCCCTGTGAGCGGGGAGGGGACAGGGTGGCGGTCGCACAAAAACCGCTGTGCCATTTTTGTCGCAGATGAAAAGTTTCGCGTGGACCTCACTGCGTCGACCTCAGCAAGTAATTGAGAAATAATCGACATCGCCGAATTTGCAAGATTGTTGTTCCCCGCTTCCCGCCCATTGACAACGTAGGACAAGGTGGTAGCGTTAACATCGAGAGGCGACTTCGCCGGCTCATATAAAAACCATGCGGCGCCTCGACGCGCCGACAAGGAGGGGACAATGAACAGCATTCGGCTTTCGCCGGCGCTCGCGCGCTCGGCTTCCGCGCTCGCCATCGCCGCGAGCTTCCTGATGCCCGCTGCGGCCTATGCGCAGGATGCGGGCAGCGCTGCACCCGAGGCGGCGACGCCCGCATCGCAGGACGAACCCGCGGGCGACGAAGTCGTCGTCACCGGCATCCGCGCCAGCCTCGAACGCTCGATCGCGATCAAACGCGAATCGTCGGGCGTGGTCGACGCGATCTCGGCTGAAGACATCGGCAAGTTCCCCGACACCAACTTGGCGGAATCGCTCCAGCGCATCCCGGGCGTGTCGATCAACCGCACCAACGGCGAAGGCTCGCTGGTCACCGTTCGCGGCTTCGGCCCGACCTACAACATGGTCACGCTCAACGGCCGCCAGCTCGCCACCTCGACCGTCTCGGTGGTCGGCGGCGACCAGAATGCCGACGGCGCGCAGGGCACCAGCCGCTCGTTCGACTTCTCCAACCTCGCCACCGAAGGCGTCCGCACGCTGGAGGTCTACAAGACCGGCCGCGCCGCGGTTCCCTCGGGCGGCATCGGTGCGACGATCAACGTTGTCACCCGGCGGCCGCTCGACGGCAACAATACCGGCCTCAACGGCAGCATCGGCGCCAAGGCGGTGTACGACACCAGCGTCAACGACTGCATCGATTGCGGCTCGAAGGTCACGCCCGAATTCTCCGGCGTGCTGAGCTGGAGCGATCCGGAGCAGCGCTTCGGCGTATCGCTGTTCGGCAGCTATCAGAAGCGCAACTACACTTCGATCGCGGCGACTTCCAACGACTGGAACATCGTACCGTACAGCACCTTCCTGACCGGCGGCTTCGTGCGCAACACTCCGGCGACGGTGGTGGGCGATCCGCCGATCCCGCAGATCTGCGCGGGCAGCACCCCGGCGGCCAATTGCACGGTGATCAACAACGCGCCGTCCAATCCCAACCAGCTGGTCGCGATCCCGAACGACAGCCGCTATCACTATGCCGAGGGCACGCGCGAGCGCATCAACGGCCAGGCGGTGATCCAGTTCAAGCCGACCGACGCGCTGACGCTGACCGCCGACGCGCTCTATGCGCAGAACAAGCAGCGCGAAACGCGGTCGGACCTGTCGAACTGGTTCAGCCGTCCGTTTGACGTGGTAACGTTCGACGGCAATCCCACGGTCGCGACCGCGCAATATCTGCGCGAGACGATCAACGGCCAGAAGGACGAGGGCTTCGAAGCGCAATCGCGCGCGCAGAAGGGCCAGCTCCAGGATTACGGCCTCAATGCGCAGTGGGAGCTGGCGAGCAATTTCTCGCTCAACCTCGACGGCCATTATTCCAAGTCGTCGAGCCGTCCGGATAATCCCAATGGCGTGACCTCGACCTTGGTCGGCATGGGCGCCAACGTGGTCGCGCAGCATTCGGTCGATTACACCAACGGCATCCCGCAGCAGGACATCACGTTCGGCGCGAGCGGGCCGCTCGACGTCAACGACGTCGGCTCGCAGGTCGGCCGTACCAACCGGTCGACTCAGGAGCAGACCGTCAAGCAGATCCGCGCCGATTTCGGCTGGGATCTGGGCGCCGGCAGCCGGTTCGATTTCGGCGGCGACTATCGCAAGACCGACATGCACCAGACTTTCGTCGCAACCCAGCAGACGCTGGGCGACTGGGGCATCAACAGCCCCGGCGACGTGGAGCGGCTGGCGCCCGGCGCGCTGCAGGGCTTCTGCCTCGAGTGTAAGTTCGACAAGTTCAATCCGGGCGGCGATCCGGAATCGCAGCTCGCCTTCCGCGGCGTGGCGTCGGACATCTATTCGATCCTCTCGCCTTATTATGCCGGCCGCGGCAACGCGGTGGGCGTCACCAGCAACCAGGACAATCGGGTCAAGGAAGAAATCTGGTCCGCTTATGGCCAGCTGACTTGGAAGGGCGACCTGGGCGGTGCCGATGCGCGCCTCGTCGCCGGTCTTCGCTACGAGCGTACCAAGTCGCACACCACCTCGCTCGAAGCGATCCCGGGCGCGATCAACTGGGTGTCGGACAACGACTTCACCGTGGTGATCTCCAACGCGACCCAGGTGGTCGACGACGGCCACAGCTACGATCAGATCTTGCCGTCGATCGACTTCCAGGTGGAAGTGGCGCGCAACCTGATCGGCCGCCTCTCCTACAGCAAGACGATAGCGCGTCCGAACTACAACAGCCTCTACACCGCCACGACGGTCGGCGGTCCGCCGCGGCCGATCTACAATGGCGGCATCCCCAATGCGAATGTCGGCAACGCCCGGCTGTCGCCCTTGGTCTCGGACAATTTCGATGCTTCGCTGGAATGGTATTTCAAGCCGGACAGCTATGTGTCGGTCGCGTTCTTCGACAAGCGCGTCCACAACTTCATCGGCAACGGCCAGACCAACACCAGCCTGTTCGGGCTGCGCGATCCGAGCTCCGGCACGTCGGGTCGTTCGGCAGCCGCCCGGGCCGCGCTGCAGGGGCTTGGCGTTGGAACCAGCGACGTCAATCTGTTCGTGATGACCGCGCTGATCCAGGCGCGCGGCTCGGTCGCGGCGGCGACGACCGAGTTCAGCGCGAACTACAATACGGCAACCGGCTCGCTCAGCGACGCCTATGTGCAGGCGATCAATAATTCGCTGGACGTGAATGCGAATGCCGCCGATCCACTGTATCAGTTCCAGCTGTCGCGGCCGATCAACAACAAGGATGCCGAGATCTACGGCGTCGAGCTTGCCGGCCAGTATTTCCTCGGCAGCACCGGCTTCGGCATCGGCGCGCAATACACTCTGGTTCGCGGCGACGTCGGCTTCAACATCGGAGCGAGCCCGGGCGAGGATCAGTTCGCACTGTTGGGGCTCAGCGATACCTTCAGCGGTACTCTGATCTACGAGAAGAACGGTCTCTCTGCGCGCGTCGCCTATAATTGGCGCGACAAGTTCCTGTCGGGGATCAATCGCCAGGGCTCGCGCAACCCTGAGTTCACGGCGCCGTTCGGCCAGCTCGATGCGACGATCAGCTACGAGATCACGCCGAACATCGCGGTCACGCTTGAGGGGATCAACCTCACCGAGGAGAGCGTGCGGACCTACGCCCGCGACGAGAAGCAACTGTGGTACGCACAGGAACTCGACCGCCGCTTCCTGCTCGGTGCGCGCTTCAAGTTCTGAGCCGCGCAAGGCCTGAAAGAGCGGAGAGGGGGCCGTTGCGATGCAGCGGCCCTTTTCTCGCTGATTGAGCGGCCAGGGGCTTTGCGCCATGGTGCGCGCATGGGCGGCGGAAGGACAGCATGACCAATCGGGTCGCACTCGACAATGGAGCGCACCGCGACCTCAAGGTCGCGCTGCGTCACGGCGCGGCGTACGGCGACGCGGTCAACCAGTTGCCGATTTTTCCTGCCGAGTTCGAGGAGGCGCAGCGCGACTTCCCGATCCTGTTCCGGCGCGATGCCGAGGATGCGCTGCAGGCGGTGGTGCTGCTCGGTCTCGACCGCGACGAGAACCTCTTCCTCGAAGGCGAGAAATGGGCGAGCCGCCATATCCCGCTGGTGCAGCAGCGCGGTCCGTTCTCGCTGGGCGCGACGGGGCTGCACGTCGATATGGACGATCCTCGCGTAGGCGCAGAGGACGGTGAGCCGCTGTTCCTGCCGCATGGCGGCAATGGCCGTTATCTCGACCATGCGACGCGGGTGCTCGCATTGCTGCGCAGCAATGCGAGTGCGGCGCGGGACATGTACTCGGCCTTCGATGCACTCGGCCTGCTCCAGCCGCTCGAGCTCGACGTGGAGATCGACGCGGAGCGCCGCTATGCGATTGCGGACTATTCGGGGATCACCGCGGAGACGCTGGCCGACCTGGGCGGTGCCGAGCTCGAGCAGCTCAGCCGCGACGATTATCTGCGGCCGGCGGTGCTCGCCTCCGCCTCGCTCGGCAACGTCAACCGCCTGATCGAGCGCAAGCTGATGCGGCTCGCGGCATGAGCGACGCGTTCGCCATTTCGCGCCGCACCGAGGTGATCGAGGGTATCGCGCCCGACGCGATCCCTTATGCCGAGCTGCTGGCGGCGCAGCGGCCTGCAATCCTCAAGGGCGTCGCGCGCGATTGGCCGCTGGTCCGGCTCGGCCTGGAGTCGCCGGCAGCTGCGATGGACTATCTCCTGCGCTTCGATGCCGGCTGGCCGGTGGTCGGCTTCACCGGCGCGCCCGAGATCGGTGGGCGCTTCGCCTATGACGCGGAGCTGACTGCGTTCAACTTCGCTGGAGACCGCCAGCCGCTGAGCAGCTTCCTGTCGAAAATCCGGGCGCACCTGGCGGACGCCGCGCCGCCGTCTTTCTATATCGGCTCGACCGATCTCGACACTTATCTGCCCGGGCTGCGCGGCGAGAACGACCTGCTGCTCAACGATCCGATGTTCGCCGCCAATCCGCCGATCGCGAGCATCTGGATCGGCAACCGGACGACCGCCGCGGCGCATTACGACATGTCGAACAATCTGGCCTGCTGCGTGGTCGGGCGCCGGCGCTTCACCTTGTTCCCGCCCGATCAGGTCGCCAATCTCTATCCCGGCCCGCTCGAGCCGACCCCCGGCGGACAGGCGCTTACCATGGTCGATTTCCGGGCACCCGATTTGGATCGCTATCCGCGCTTCCGCGACGCGCTCGACGCCGCCCAAATCGCCGATCTCGAGCCCGGCGACCTGTTATTCTATCCCGCTTTGTGGTGGCACCAGGTCGACGCGCTCGATCCTTTCAACGTGCTCATCAACTATTGGTGGAACACCTCCCCCACCTTCCTCGACACCCCGCAAAACACCTTGCTCCACGCGATGCTCAGTTTGCGCGATCGTCCCGAAGCCGAGAAGCGTGGCTGGCAGGCGCTGTTCGACTATTACATCTTCGGTCCGGCCGATCGCGCCGGGGCGCATCTTCCGGAACATGCCCGTGGTCCGCTCGGCACGCTCGACGAGATCAAGGCGCGGCGGCTGCGCGCCCAGCTTCTCGCCAAGCTCAACCGCTAAATGGGCGGGGACTGCCGGCGGCAGTCCCCGCCCATTACTGTGCCGGCTGGCTGTCGTTGCCGCCTTCGTCGCGCGAGACGCGCGCGGTCATGCCCGTTGCATCGGCATCGTCCTGGGTCTGCTCGTCGGCGCTCAGCGACGGCGGTGCGGCGTCAGGCGTGCTCTCCGTCGTCGCATTGTCGATACGCGGAGCGGCCGGTGCTTCGGTCGGGACGGTCGTGTCGGCCGTGCTGTTTGGTACCTCGATCGGCGTCATGTCCGCGGCGTTGGTCGGCGCCGGAGCTTCGTCCTTGCCGCCGCCGCACCCCCCGAGCGCGAGTGCGCCGGCAACCGAAGCGAGCAATGCGAAACGCTTGAGATTCATCGAATGGTCCCTTTTCAACGTGCGGCGACGGCGGTGATCGCCGAGCGCCTTTCGATCTTCGCCGCCAGCGTCTTGTCCCAGCCATAGGGGTCGCCGCGGAAGTTCATCGCGCCGTTCGCGCTGGCGAATGCGGTCCAATAGAGCAGATAGACATGGACCTGGTCCTGCGGCTGCAGCTGGACGCGCTGCGTCTTGCCGGTTGCGAGCGCAGTGTCGATCTGGTCGGGCTGCCAATTAGGGTCGTTGCGCAGCAGCAGCTCCGCCAGCGGGCCCGGTTTCTCCAGCCGCACGCAGCCATGGCTGTCGAGCCGGTCGAAGCTCGCGAACCGCGCCTGTGCCGGGGTATCGTGGAGATACACGGCATAGGGATTGTCGAAGTCGAACTTGTACAGCCCGAGCGCGCTCTTCGGCCCCGGTTGCTGCTGGATCCGGCGGCTCGCGCCGGTGCCGATGATCTTGTAGTTGTTGCGCGCGAGGTAGGCCGCGCCCTTGGGGAACAGCTCCTTGGCGGCGATACCGGCGGGGACGTTCCACGGCGGATTGAGCACGATCGAGTGGATCCGCGACTGGAGCATCGGCGTCTCGTGGCCCGGCCGCCCAGTCACCGCCTTCATCGAGGCGATCGGCGCGTCGCCTTCGAACACCGTGAGCACTGCCGCGGCGATGTTGACCTGGATGCGCTTGGCCGGGAGCTCCTGCGGCAGCCAGCGCCAGCGTTCCATGTTCGCCATGATCTGGCGCACGCGGTCGCTCGCCGGCACGTTGAGCGCGCCGAGCGTCCCGGTCGACACCACGCCGGTGGGGTTGAGCCCGTAGCGCCGCTGCGCCCGGACCACCGCGTCCTTCAATCCGGCATCGAAACTGGACCCGGTCGCGACGACTTCGCTATCCTCGACCGCGAGCCGCTTGCGCAGCGCCGCGACGCGCGGGCCGCTTGCGCCCATTGCCATGTCCGGCCCGGCGGGGATCGTGGCCCAGCCGCCATTCGCCTCGATCTTGCGGTAATTGGCGAGGCCCTTTTGCAGCCCGTCATAGCCGGCATAAGGCGGCGGTAGGGCGCGGAACCACGCTGCGATGCGATCGCGCTTCACTGCGTCGGCAAAAGCGGGGGTGGGATCATAGGCGGCGGGGCGAAGCCCCCAATCCTGCTGGAAGTCGCTGGCATCGAGCCGGCCCGAATGCACCGCGCGGGCGTAATCGAGCGCCGCGCGCACCACCGCCTCGTTGTTTTCGGGCCGCGCTGCCGCGGTGCCGTCGTGGCGAAGCCCGTGCGCGAAGCCGGCATCGGCGAGCAGTTTGGCAAGCTGTGCCGCCTGATCGTTGTTGATCGTAGGCGGCGGCACGATGGGTGCCACCGGAACTACCGGCGGGACGGCCTGGACGGTCGGCGCGGCGGCGGGCGTCTGTTGGGCGAAGCCAGGGGTGCTCATCAGCGCGGCGATCCCTGCCATCGCCGTGCCCAATCGTACGGTTCGTCCCAAAGTCGCTCGCGATGTCACACTCAATACTCCTGCCCGGCCGTGCCACACTGCAACACGGCTGAATCGCGGTGCTAATAAGCGAAGTTCGGGGGCGAGTGCGAGCAACTATTGACCCGCGGCCGAGATATCCCGGCCGCGGGTCATGACAGGGGCGCGGATCGCTGTCCGAACAGAGCCCGGAACCGCGCCCGTTCCGGGCTCGACTATAGTAACGGCAGCGGCGGTGCGTGCTTGCCAGCTTTCTTTCGGCCGTTAAGCTTGCCCGAAAATGCCCTGGGACGATCCCGCCGATACAGGAGAGCGCATGCCACCCATTGTTCGCCGCGGTTTCCTTGCCGGCGCGCTAGCGTTGCCGCTCGCCGCTCAAGCCAAGGTGCAGCAAGGCGCCGAGGACAAGCGCCAGCGCCAGTTGCGCGAGGATTGGCCTGCGCTCGGCCGCTATGCCGACGAGAATCGCGCGCTGCTTGCGGCGGGCACCACGACCAATATCGTCTTCCTCGGCGATTCGATTACCGAGGGTTGGCGCCGCCAGCGCCCCGCTTTCTTCAAGTCCGGGCGGGTAGGGCGCGGGATCAGCGGACAGACCACGCCACAGATGGTGCTGCGGATGATGGCCGATGTCGTCGCGCTGAAGCCGCGTTACCTGCACATTATGGCGGCGACCAACGACGTTGCCGGCAACACGGGCCCGATGACGCTCGACCAGACCTTCGACAATTTCCGGATGATGAGCGCGATCGCGCAGGCCAATCGCATCCAGGTCCTGCTTGCCTCGGTGCCGCCGGCGGATCATTTCCCGTGGCGGCCGGGGGTGGAGACGGTCAAGCCGATCCGCGCGATCAACGCCTGGCTCAAAAGCCATGCCAGGACCGCCGGCGCGACCTGGATCGACTATTGGCCGGTGCTCGCCGACGAGGCGGGGGCAATGAAGCCGGGCCTCGCCAATGACGGCGTCCACCCAACCGACCAGGGCTATGACCTGATGGCCACGGTGATCGAACCCTTCCTGCGAGCGCGGAAGATCTGACGCTCGTTACGATATTCTCAGACAATAGGTTCCGTCGGCATCATTTTTGCGTAAGCTGAGCCGGCGACCGGATTCGTGCTCCCGCGAAAGCAGGCGGCAAGGATTACACGCGGACCGGTAGGAAGCCTGGACTCCTGTTTTGGCAGGGGAACGAGAGGAGAGGCAGTTGCGAATTACGCATAGAGACGTGTGCGTCGCGGCCATCGCAATGCTGACCGGCGGCGCGGCCGTCACCGCGGCGCAAACCCCGTCGGCAAAGCTCGGCCCTGCGGTGTTCGACTGGACGCAGATGGCGGCGAAACCGACCGATGTCGGCGCGATCCGCACGCTCGTCCGCCAGCCCACCGCGACGCTCGACGAGCTCGAGATGCACGTCACCACACTCAATCCCGGCCTCGCCTCACACCCACCGCACCAGCATCCCAACGAGGAACTGGTCATAATCCGCGAGGGCACCGTCGAGACGCTGAGCGGTGGGGTCTGGAAGCGCCTCGGCCCAGGTTCGGTGATCTTCAATGCTTCCAATTCGCCGCACGCATTGCGCAACGTAGGTGCAAAACCCGCGACCTATCACGTCATAAACTGGAAGACCGCCGCGACCCCGGCGCATTGAGGAGACTGGAATGCACCGCCGCACGATGCTCACCGGCGCTGGACTGGCCGGGATCACCGCCGCCCTGCCGCCCGAACTGCTCGCCGCCCAGTCGCAGACCCAGGGCAATGGCGTCTCCGCCGACGCTGCGCCCTCTGCCCCGGAGCCGACCGCGAAGCACCGCATCAAGTTCGGCGTGATCGGGCTCGATCACGCGCATATCTATGGCATGACCGATGCGATGATCCGCGGCGGCGGCACGCCGGCGGCCTTCTTCGCGACCGACCCCAAGCTCATCGCGACCTTCCAGCAGCGCTACGGCAACGGCGTCCGGCTTGCGAAGAGCGAGGACGAGATCCTCGGCGACAAGAGCATCCAGCTCATCCTCGGTGCGCCGATCCCCGATCTGCGCGCGCCGCTCGGCATCCGGGCAATGCGTGTGGGCAAGGATTTCCTCGGCGACAAGCCGTCGATCACCAGCCTCGAGCAACTTGCCGAGGTGCGCCGCACGATCAAGGAGACCGGCAAGAAGTTCGCGATCATGTATTCCGAGCGGCTCGAGGTCCGCGCCGCCGTCTATGCCGGCGAGCTCGTCGCCCAGGGCGCGATCGGCAAGGTCATTCAGACGGTCAACCTAGCCCCGCACCGGGTGAGCGCACCCAGCCGCCCCGACTGGTTCTGGGACACGGCGCGCTACGGCGGCATCCTCACCGATATCGGCAGCCACCAGGCCGATCAGTTCCTGTTCTATACCGGCTCGACCAAGGCGCACGTCGTCGCGTCACAGACCGGCAATTTCCACTGGCCCGACAAGCCGAAGTTCCAGGATTTCGGTGACATGATCGCCACCGGCAATGGGGGTACCGGCTATATCCGCGTCGACTGGTTCACGCCTGACGGGCTGCCGACCTGGGGCGACGGCCGGCTGTTCCTCGTCGGGACCGAAGGCTCGATCGAGCTGCGCAAATATGTCGACATCGCCGGGAGGCCGGGCGCCAACCACCTGTTCCTGACCGATAAGAAGGGCGTGCGCTATATCGATTGTTCCAAGGTGCCGTTGCCGTTCGGCCCGCAATTCGTGACCGACGTGGTCGAGCGCAGTGCGATCGCGCAGGACCAGGACCAGGCCTTGCTTGCCGCCGAATTGGTGCTGACCGCGCAGAAGAATGCGACCCCGGCCAAGCTGGGCTGACAAAGAATTTGGAGGGATCCCTCATGCCTTTCGAAACAACTCGACGCGGAATTCTCAAGACGGGTGCCGTTGTGGCCGCTCCGATGATCGTGCCCTCGACCGTATTCGGCCAGAACGCGCCGTCGAACCGCGTCGTCATCGGCGCGATTGGGGTCGGCCGGATTTCGCGCGGACACGACATGAAGGAGATCCACAAGCACAAGGACGCCCAGATCGTCGCGGTGTGCGACGTCGACACGATCCGCCTGGGCGCGGGCAAGGAACTGGTCGACTCGCGTTACACTGCGAGCACCGGCAAGCCCTATTCGGGCACGCGGATGTATCACGACTATCGCGAGCTGCTTGCGAACAAGGAGATCGACGCGGTCCTGATCTCGACCCCCGATCACCAGCATGCGCCGCAGGCGGTGCACGCAGTACGCGCCGGCAAGCACGTCTATCTCCAGAAGCCGGCCGCCTTGACCATCTCCGAGGGCCGCAGGATGGCCGATGCGGTCAAGGCAAGTGGCAAGGTCGTCCAGATCGGCTCGCAGCAGCGCGGGCAGGAGCCGTGGCCGCAATTCCACCGCGCGTGCGAGCTGGTCCGCAACGGGCGTATCGGCAAGCTGCGCCATGTCGAGGTCGGCCTGCCCGGTGACCCATCGGGGCCCGAGGCGCCGCCGATGCCGATCCCGTCGAACCTCAATTACGACGCCTGGCTCGGCACCACGCCCGAGATCCCGTATACCGAGATCGGCGTGCATCCGCAAAATGCATTCGAGGACCGGCCGGGCTGGCTGCGGATCGAGCAGTTCGGCGCCGGGATGATCACCGGCTGGGGCTCGCACCATATCGATACCGCGCATTGGGGCATGGACATGGAGCATTCGGGCCCGGTCGAGATCTGGGGCAAGGCCGAATTTCCCAAGAGTGGGCTGTGGAACGTCCATGGCCCGTTCGAGACGCATGCGCGCTATGCCAATGGCGTGACGATGACGGTGTCGGGTGCGCTGACCAACGGCGTGAAGTTCATTGGCGACCGGGGCTGGATTTTCGTGACGCGGAGTGGCGCGGTCACTGCGAGCGACCCGAGCGCCGGTGCGAAGCCCGTCGAGCCGCTGCAGGCGAGCGATCCCAAGATCCTGACCAGCGTGATCGGTCCCAATGAAGTCCATCTGCTCAAGGTGCCCGAGCAGCATCGCAACTGGCTCGACGCGATCCTCACCGGTGTGCCGGTTAGCGCGCCCGCCGAGATAGGGCACCGCGCCTGCTCGACCTGCTTGCTCCACTGGACCGCGATGAAGACCGGGCGGCGGCTCAAATGGGATCCGAAAGCCGAGCGCTTCATCGGCGACGACGAGGCCAATGCGATGCTCAGCCGGCCGCAGCGGGCGAAGTACGCGATCTAGGTCGTGAATCCTTAAACGACCGCTCACAGCGCAAAGGCTGAACGTCCGAGACTGGGTGGAAAGCGGTCACCTCGTGCGGCGCACAGCCGGCATGAAGCGGAGGAACAATATCGCTCCCACCAGTGTCCAGCCCGCAGAAAACTGTTTTCCGTAGTCTCCTACTAGCCGCCACTCGAAGCAGGTGTTGGCGAGCGCGACGAGCAGTATCGCCCCGTACACCGCAGCGACTACCCGTTGCAGGACGGTGGGAGGTGCGCCGTTCCATTCATAGCTGCTCATCTCCCCATTTTGGCCATAGCCCCCAATGTCCGCAACTGGGGCGCTAGCGGACCGGCAGTTTTTATGAGTCTCCAATCTAGCGGGCCAGTCGGTTGACAAGGTTGACACGATATTGGGGGGCGGGAAGACATTGAATACGTAAGTCATTGATCTAGCGTTCTTTATGCTGGGCGCGGTTGACTGAGCGCGCCATCTAGTCGCCCGCGACGCGCCACCCACGCGCCACCCACGCGCCACCCACGCGCCACCCACGCGCCACCCACGCGCCACCCACGCGCCACCCACGCGCCACTGACGCACCATCCAGGGGACACGTAAGCGACATACAGGCGTCGCTGATGCACCATGCACGCGGCACCTATGCGACACCGCAAGTTTCGCGCCGCCAAGGTCACACGGAAGCACAACGCAGTTCGATAGACCCGGCCCCGTACGTCCGATCGATGCGACGGTTCAAAGAGCGTGACGGCGATCCCGGCCGCCCGAGGCAAGCAGTTGGAATCCTACATTGCAAGCAGTGTGTCGGACCAGTGATTGGAAAGTCCGGCTGCACGGCATAAGGCGAGCTGCGCGACGGGCAAAAGGAGCTTCGCATGATCCGCACCGGACTGATCGGCTATGGCCTGGGCGGCATGGCGTTTCATGCGCCGCTGATCGATGCGGTCCCCGAGCTCGACCTTGCGGCGATCGTCACGTCGCGCGCCGCGGCGGTCCAGGAACGCTATCCGCACGTGGCGGTGGTGCCCGAGGTCGCGGCCCTGCTTGCCGATCCCGAGATCGCGCTGGTGGTGGTCTCGACGCCCAACGACACGCATTTCCCGCTGGCCAAGGCGGCGCTCGAAGCGGGCAAGCACGTCGTCATCGACAAGCCCTTTGCTAACACCGTCGCCGATGCCGAGGCGCTGATCGCGCTTGCCGAGGCGCGGGGGCGCGTGCTCAGCGTCTTCCATAATCGTCGCTGGGACAGCGACTTCCGCACGCTGCGCACGCTGCTCGACCAGCAGAGGCTCGGCGACATCACGCTCTACGAGGCGCGTTGGGATCGCTTCCGCCCGGCGCTGCGCGGCAATTGGCATGAGGAGGCGGGGCCCGGCGGCGGCGTCCTGATCGACCTGGGGCCGCATCTGATCGACCAGGCGCTGACCTTGTTCGGTCCGCCGGAAAGCGTAACCGCCGACATCATAGCGCAGCGGAAGGGCTCGCTGGTCGACGATTATTTCGAGCTGACGCTGCATTATGGGCGGATGCGCGCCATCCTATCCTCTGCCGCGATCGTCCCGGAGCCGCGCCCGCGCTTCGCCGTCCACGGCACCAAGGCGAGCTTCGTCAAGCATGGGGTCGATCCGCAGGAAGCCCAGTTGCGCGCCGGGGGCCGCGCCGACGATCCCGCGCACGGCATCGAGGATCCGTCGCAACATGGCGTGCTCGTGTCGAGCGACGGGTCGCGCGAGCAAATCCCATCCGAGCAAGGCGACTATAGGCACTTCTACGCAGGAGTAGGGCGGGCGATCCGCGACGGGACCGCGCCGCCGGTTTCGCCTGCCGACGCACTTGCCGGGCTGCGGATCATCGAACTCGCCCGACGGAGCGCAGCCGAGCGCCGCGCGTTACCGTTCTGATACGATAGACCTCTGGCATTTCCCTTAGGTGGGCCAGGATTCTCAAGCGTCTATAGCGCGTTACTTCCGCGACTCGTTCGCAGGTTAGGGATTTGGCATGCTGAGCTTCCTGGCTGCGTTGTCGAATGGCAGCTACGCGCCGCATGGAGCGGCCATGGCCTGGCGTCCCGAACTCTTGTGGTCGAACGTCGCCGCCGACGGGATCCTCGCCTTCGCATATTTCTCGATCGCGCTGGGGCTGGCAGTGCTGATAGGCCGTCGACGCGATTTCGCTTTTGGCTGGATGTTCTGGTGCTTCGCGCTCTTCCTGGCCGCGGACGGCTTCATCCATCTGATGAGCATTGTCACTTTGTGGCATCCTTTCTATGGCTTGCAGGCCATCATTAAGGCTTTTGCCGCGGCAACGTCGATCGCGACGGCTATCGCGCTCTGGCCCCTCGTCTCGAAGGTGATCACGATGCCCTCGCGCGCGCAGCTGACTGCGGCAAATTCCGAGCTCGAAGCGATGGTGGCCGAGCGCGATGCCGCGCTTGCCGAACTTCGCGAGCAGAGCGCCCAGCGGCGCGAGCTGGAGGCGGCGCTGCTCCAGTCGCAGAAGCTCGAGGCGGTGGGGCAGCTCACCGGCGGGATCGCCCATGATTTCAACAACCTGTTGCAGGCAGTTGCCGGCAATCTGGAACTGATCTCGCGCAAGCCCGACGATATTGACCGCGTCGTGGCATGGAGCGCGAGTGCGCTCAACGCAGTCGAACGCGGGCGGCTGCTCACCGGGCAGCTCCTCGCTTTTTCGAGCAAGCAGCGCATCGATCTCGATTCGGTGCGCCTCATCGAGCTGGTCGGCGGCGTGAAGGATCTGATCGAGCGCGCAGTCGCGCCGCTCGGCCGCGTGCGCGTCGAGCGGATCGATCCCGGCCTCAACATCGAAGTCGATGCGCTCCAGCTCGAGCTGGCGCTGCTCAACCTTGCCTTCAACGCGCGCGACGCGATGCCCGAGGGCGGCACGCTGACGATCGCCGCCGAGCGCCGCAGCGGTCTCGTCGCGCCCGACCTGCCCGAGGGCGATTATGTCGCGCTGACGCTGACCGATACCGGTACCGGGATGCCGGCAGAGGTTCGTGCGCGCGCAGCCGAGCCTTTCTTCACTACCAAGGGTGCGGGGAGGGGCACCGGCATGGGACTCTCCATGGCGCTCGGCGTGGCGCGGCAGGCGGGCGGATCGCTCGCGATCGAAAGCACGGAGGGCGAGGGCACGACGATCACGCTGTTCCTGCGCGTCGCGGCGGGACAGCCGCGCCGTGTCGTCGGCGACGATGCACGTGCCGATGCGCGAGTCGATCTCACCGGCTGCACGATCGCGCTGGTCGACGACGATGCGCAGGTCCGCGGCTCGCTCGCCGACATCCTGGGGGCCGCCGGCGCCGCGGTGCATCAGGCGGCAGATGGCGCGTCCGGGATCGAACTGGTCCGTAGCGTGCAGCCCGATCTTCTGGTCGTGGATTTCGCGATGCCGGGGCTCAGCGGCGTAGATGTCGTGCAACGCGTGCGCGCGGACAGGGCCGATCTGCCGGTGATCATCGTCACCGGCTTCGCCGATACCGAGAAGCTCAATTCGGTTGCCGGAACGAGCGTCGCGGTGTTGTGGAAGCCGTTCGAGACGCAGGAACTGCTTCGCAAGACCGCCGGCCTGCTGCGCCGCTAGGGCAAAGCGCGGCGTAATTCCTCGATCCAGGTGGTCGCGACGCTGTCCGACGGCGCGCGCCAGTCACCGCGCGGGCTGAGCGCGCCGCCGGCCGACACCTTCGGGCCATTGGGCATCGCCGAGCGCTTGAACTGGCTGGTCTGGAAGAAGCGGAACAGGAAGGTCTCGAGCCATTTTGCGATGATCTCGAGGTCGTAGACATTGCGCTCCGCTTCGGGGAAGTCGATCGGCCATCGCCCGATATCGCGGTCGCGCCAGGCGTGCCAGGCGAGGAAGGCGATCTTGGATGGGCGCAGCCCGTGGCGGACGACATAATGTAGGAAGAAATCGTGGAGCTCATAGGGGCCGATCCGGTCCTGGGTGCTCTGCATCTTCCCCTCGGCATCGGCCGGGACGAGCTCGGGAGAGATCTCGGTTTCGAGGATCGCGCTCAGCACCTGCGCCGCGTCGGCGGTGAACTGGCCGCTGCTCACCGTCCAGCGGATCAGATACTGGATCAGCGTCTTGGGTACGCCAGAATTGACGTTGTAGTGGCTCATCTGGTCGCCGACGCCATAGGTGCACCAGCCGAGCGCCAGTTCGGACAGGTCGCCGGTCCCGACGACGAAGCCCTGGCGCTGATTGGCGAGGCGGAAGAGATAGTCGGTGCGCAGCCCCGCCTGGACGTTCTCGAAGGTCACGTCATAGACCGGCTCGCCCTCGGCGAAGGGGTGGCCGAGATCGGCGAGCATTTGCCGCGCGGTCGGGCGGATGTCGATCTCCGCGCCGGTCACGCCGAGCGCGCGCATCAGCGCCCAGGCGTTGGACTTGGTGGCGTCGCCCGTCGCGAAGCCGGGCATGGTGAAGCCGAGGATCTCCGAGCGCGGACGCCCGAGCCGGTCCATAGCCTTGCACGCGACGATCAGCGCATGCGTGGAATCGAGCCCGCCCGAGATGCCGATGACGAGGTGTTTGCTGCCGGTCGATTCGAGCCGTTTGCGCAGCCCTTCGACCTGGATGTTGAAGGCTTCGTAGCAATCCTCCTCGAGCCGCGCCGGGGTGTTGGGCACGAACGGGAAGCGGCGCAGCGGGCGGACCAGCCCGCGATCGGCCATGTCGGGCTGATGTGCGAAGGTGACACGGCGAAAGCGCAGCTCGGGATGATCGGCGTAGCGCGTGCTGTCGTTGAAGGTGCCATCGCGCATCCGCTCGAGCCGAAGCCGCTCGAGGTCGAGATCGGCGCAGACGACCTCGGTGGTCAGTTCGAACCGTTCGGAGCGGGCAAGCAGTTCGCCGAATTCATAGATCAGGCCCTGGCCGTCCCAAGCGAGATCGGTGGTGCTCTCGCCCGGTCCCGAGGCCGAGTAGAGATAGGCCGAGAGCGTGCGCGCCGATTGCGCCGCGCAAAGCAGCTCGCGCTCGCGGCCCTTGCCGATCACGATGTTCGATGCAGAGAGGTTGCACAGCACCAGCGCGCCCGCGAGCGCGCCTTCGGTCGAGGGCGGGGTCGGCGCCCAATAATCCTCGCAGATCTCGATATGAAAGACGAAATCCTCGAGATCCGACGCGGCGAAGATCAGATCGGTGCCGAACGGCACGGTCTGGCCTGCGACCTGAATGTCGAGGCCGGTCAGACCGAGCCCCGAGGCGAACCAGCGCTTCTCGTAATATTCGCGGTAATTGGGCAGGAACTGCTTGGGTACTACGCCGAGGATGCGACCGCGGGCGATCGCGAGTGCGCAATTGTACAGCCGGCCGTTGCGGCGAAGCGCGGCGCCGACCAGCAGCACCGGCTTCAGCTTCGCGCTGGCCTCGACGATCGCAGCGATGCCGGCTTCGGTCGCGTCGAGGATCGCATCCTGCAAATGCAGGTCGTCGATGGCGTAGGTGGTGACGTTGAGCTCGGGGAAGACGAGCAGGTCGGCGCCCTCGGCATCCCCCTTCTGCGCCAGCGTGATCGTCGCGGCGGCGTTCGCAGCCGGGTTGCCGACCACCACCGCGGGCGTGCAGACGCCGGCGCGGATCATTCCCTGGCGGTGAAGCGAGAAAAACGGGTGGGACTTCGCCATCACAGCGCCTCCGACAGCATTTCGAGCCCGATGCGCAGGCATTCGATCCGCACCGGCCCGCGGCCGACATCACCGAAATGTTCCTCGCGGTGATCGGTGGGCCGGCCATCGCGCGCGCAGGCGAAGTGAACGAGTCCGGGCTCGTCACCGGGGGCACCCGCACCCGCAAATCCGGTCACCGCCAATGCCACCTGTGCCTTGCTGAAGCGCAGCGCGCCTTCGGCCATGCGCCGCGCGACGGCTTCGCTGACCGCACCTTCGGACTCGATCAGTTCGGGTGCGATGCCGAGCATCTCGGCCTTGGCTTCATTGGTATATACGACGAAGCCGCGTTCGAACGCGTGGCTCGCACCTTCGACATCGGTGAACAAGGAGGCGAGTAGGCCGCCCGTACAGCTTTCCGCCGTCGCGATCGACACGTCCGCATCGCATGCACGCTCGAGCAACTTGCGTGCAGCGGCGTCAACCTCATCGGGGAGGACCGGAGAAAGCGTTTCGGTCATGCAATGGTCCTAGTCCGGGGCGTGGTCGAGTGCCAACCCCGCGGACCGCAATTCGATCCTTCAGACCTTGGCGGAATAGATCATCCGGCCCGGCCCAAGTCGTTCGAATACCTTGGCAAGTTCGTTCTCGCCGACCGCAAAGCAGCCCTGGCTGCGGCCGAGCTTGCCGTGCTTGGCGATCATGTCGGCGTTCGAATACCAGGCCGAGTGGACCACGATCGCGCGGTCCATCGCGTTGTTGTTGGTCGGGTCGAGGCCGAGCAGGCGCTGCGAGTCGCCGTGCTTGCCGACATAATAATCGGCGGTGAGAAACGCACCCTCGCTGGTCGCTTCCGAATTCACGGCGTTCGAGAAGCTGTGAAGCAGCCCCGTATGCTCGGGATCGGAGCCCACGCCGTGCGCGACGAGGAAGCTCTGCACTTCGCCGCTGCCGAGATGAACGATGTGGAAGCGCGGCCGTGCCGACGGCGTCGCGAAGTCGGCGATGGCGATGCGGTCGTGCGACGGGATGCGGATCGAATGCTTGTCGAGCGCGGCGATCGCGCGCTTGAACAATTGCGGGCGGATGTTGCCGGGCACGCTGGCCGCGGCCTTGACCGGCGCCGGCGCTGCCGGGATCGGTGCCGGCACCGGGACGATCGGAGCGGGCGCACTGGCCAGCTTCAAGGTCCGCGTAGCGCAGGCCGAGACCACCGCGCCACTGGCCATCACAAGCGCCGACCGCATCAGCGCGCGGCGCGTCTGCACCGAATCGAGATTTTCCGTCACTGGTTACCCGCTACCCGCTATTGTGCTTGGTCTTCGTACCAAGCTTAGCTTTGATATGGGGTGAACACCCGGCCTTTTCCCCGCAACTCACCGCAATCGCTGCCCAATTCACCGAGTTCGATCGCAAATCGGGAACTAAACCTTAGCGCCGCCGCAACCGATCGCCGACGATTCGCCGGTGGCACCAAAATCGGTTAACAAGGTTTAAGAAGTCGATGCGGGAGTCCCGCGGGGCATGAGGGTTTGATGATGATCGATGGGGTGCGCGCGCTGTTCGTGGCGGTGGCATTGGCGCTCGTTCCCGTCGCGATGGCGAGCGCCGCGGCGCCCGTGCCGATCGAGCAGCCCGCGATCCCGAAACTGCGCGCCGGCCAGTCGATCTGGTTCGAGGCCCCGGAATTGCTCAAGGCGAATAGCGGCGCCGACGCCCCGATCCGCATCGTCGTCGCGATCCGCCAGCAACAGGCATTGGTCTATCGTGGCGATCGGCTCGCCGGTGTGACCACGGTCTCGACCGGATCGGCGGGCTATGAGACGCCGCTCGGCGAGTTCACCATCCTCGAAAAGAAGGCGTTCCACCGCTCGAACCTCTACAGCAACGCCCCGATGCCCTATATGCAGCGGCTCACCTGGGGCGGCGTCGCGCTCCACGCCGGCGTGCTGCCCGGCTATCCGGCTTCGCATGGCTGCATCCGGCTTCCCAACGCGTTTGCGCGCCAGCTTTTCGAGCTGACCGCGATGGGCGGGACGGTGCTGGTGGTCGACGACGTGGCCGATGCGCCGCTCTATCTCCCGCTCGAACCCGTGCTCACCGCCGACCTGGGCGGACTGCGCACCTCGCTGATCAGTTCTACGCCGGCGGCACCGCGGCTCGCGGCGGAGACGCGCGACCTGGCGGGGGGCGCCTATGAGATGTTGACGATGGGTGGGGTCTCGCCAGGCGCGCGACCGTCCTCGTGGACCACGGGGGCCGGGGAGGTCGACGAGGCAGCGCTCGCCCGCGGATCGCGCTAAAGCAAATCCTTCTGCAATCCGTCATAGTCCTGCGCTAGGAAGCGGGAATGACTGCCATTCCCTTCGCCGAGGCCGTGCCGGCGCTGATCGAAATCGGCCGACGCTTCGACGCGTGCGGCTGGGCGCCGGCGACCTCGGGCAATTATTCGGCCCGGCTAGACGATGGCAGCTTCGCCGTCACGGTTTCGGGGACGCATAAGGGGCGGCTGAATTCGGAGGGGATCATGCGTGTCGATGCGGCGGGGCAGGCGCTCACCCCCGGCAGACCCTCGGCCGAGACCGCGCTGCACCTTGCGATCTATCGGCTGTTTCCGGATGCAGGAGCGGTCCTCCACGGTCACTCGCCGCAGGCGGTGGGCCTTAGCCGTGCCGCGAGCGAAGCCGGCGAATGGGTGTTTCGCGGGCATGAGATGCTCAAGGCGTTTCCCGGCACGACTTCGCACGAAGGCGAGATTCGGCTGCCGATGGTCGACAACAGCCAGGACATGGCGGAGATCGAAGCGGCGGTCGCTCCGGCGCTGGCGATGAAGGGCGCGGCGCCGGCCTATCTCATCCGCAGCCACGGGCTCTATGCCTGGGGCAAGGATGTGGACGAAGCCGAGCGGGTGCTGGAAGCCACCGAATGGCTGATCGCGGCCGAGCTTGCCGAACGCAATTTCAGAAGGGCAGTGGTGCAATGACCCAGCTCAGCATCTATACCCAAGAGGGCGAACGCTTGCTGCAGACCGAGGTGCCGGCGCGGGTCGCCGAGACGCTCGGCGCGATCGGCGTGCGGTTCGAGCAATGGCCGTTGCGCGCGCTCCCCGCCGACGCCGACCAGCAGGCGGTTCTCGACGCCTTCGCGCCCGAGGTCGAACGGCTCAAGGCCCAGAACGGCTACCGCACCGTCGACGTGATCCGGATGACGCCCGATCATCCCGAGCGCGCGGCGCTGCGCACCAAATTCCTTTCCGAGCATCGCCATTCGGAGGACGAAGTGCGCTTCTTCGTCGAGGGCAAGGGCCTGTTCACGCTGCGCGAGGGTGAGCAGATCCATGCAGTGCTGTGCGAGGAGGGCGATTTGATCTCGGTCCCCGCCGGGATGCGCCACTGGTTCGACATGGGGCCGAGCCCGCGCTTCACCGCGATCCGCTTGTTCACCGATCCGGCGGGCTGGGTCGCCGATTTCACCGGCGACACGATCGCCGACCGTTTCCCGCGGCACGAACCGGCGTGATCGTGGGCGAGCCGCAGGTCATCCTGCTCGACATCGAAGGCACGACGAGCAGCATCTCGTTCGTAGCCGACGAACTCTTTCCCTATTCACGCGCGCACCTGCGCGACTTCGTTGCGGCGCACCCCGATCAGGCTGCGCCGATCCTCGCCGACGTGCCGGGCGACGACCCGGTGGCGACTTTGCTCGAATGGATCGATCAGGATCGCAAGGCGACCCCGCTGAAGACGCTGCAGGGAATGATCTGGGCGCAGGGTTATGCCGAGGGTGTGCTCAAGGGCCATGTCTATCCGGACACGCCGGTGGCACTGCGGCGGTGGCGAAGGAAGGGGATAGCGGTGCACATTTATTCGTCGGGCTCGGTCGCGGCGCAGAAACTGCTGTTCGGCAATTCGATCGCGGGCGACCTGACGCCTTTGCTGTCGGGCTATTTCGACACGACCAGCGGGCCCAAGCGCGAGGCCGGATCCTATACTAGGATCGCCGCGACTTTGGGGCTGCCGACGTCGGCGATGCTCTTCGTCTCGGACGTCCAAGCCGAAGTCGACGCGGCACGCAGCGCGGGGATGGCGGCGTTGCTGATCGCGCGCGAAGGTGGCGGCGACGTGCAGAGCCTCGACGCGGTGCTGCCATGATCCTGCAGGGTCAGCATCGCCGCTCGATCGGGCGAACCGAGGACGGCGCGGGGGTACGGATTCTCGACCAGCGGCTGCTGCCCTGGGAAGTGCGCTGGGTCGAGTTGCGCAGCGTCGATGCCGCCGCGGTGGCGATCCGCGAGATGTGGACGCGCGGCGCGCCGATGATCGGGGCTACCGCCGCCTACGGCCTGGCGATGGCGCTTGCCGTCGATCCGAGCGATGCCAGCCTTGCCCGTAGCTACGACGCGCTGCTCGCGACCCGGCCGACCGCGGTCAATCTGCGCTGGGCGCTCGACGAGGTCCGCGCGGCGGTGGCGGAATTGCCCGAGGATTCGCGCGCCGAGGCTGCGTTCGGGCGTGCCGATGCGATCTGCGAGGAGGATGCGGGGCTATGCCGCGCGATCGGAGAGCAGGGCTTGGAATTGCTCAAGGCGCTGCATGCGGCGAACCCCGATCGCCCGGTCAACGTGCTCACTCATTGCAATGCCGGCTGGCTGGCGACGGTCGATTACGGCACCGCGACCGCGCCGATCTACCTCGCGCATGATGCCGGTATTCCGGTGCATGTCTGGGTCGACGAGACGCGGCCGCGCAACCAGGGTGCGCTGCTGACGGCGTTCGAGCTGGCGAACCACGGCGTGCCGCATACGGTGATCGCCGACAATGCCGGCGGGCTGCTGATGATGCAGGGCAAGGTCGACGCCGTGATCGTCGGCACCGACCGCGTCACCGCTAATGGCGATGTGTGCAACAAGATCGGCACTTACCTGAAGGCGCTCGCCGCGGCGGACAACAAGGTGCCCTTCTATGTCGCATTGCCCTACACGACCTTCGATCCCACGACCGCGACCGGCGCCGACGTCCCGATCGAGGAACGCAGCGCCGACGAACTCACCCACCTGACCGGGCCGGCGGAGGATGGCATCGCGACTGTCAGGGTCACCGATTCACCCGCCGCCAACCCGGCCTTCGACGTCACCCCTGCGCGGCTGGTGACGGGGTACATCACCGAGCGCGGGGTATTGGACAAAGTCTAGCCAATCACTGCGCCCCGGCGACGGCCGAGGCCCAGTTTCGGCCAAGTAGACAGCGAGCCGCGACCTCGAGGCCGCTCGCAGCTGGACCCCGGCCCTCGCCGGGGAACAGTCCTACCTCAATTGTTCTTCGTCTCGACGGTGGTGGTTGTCGTGGTGCGCGGCGCCGTGGCGGTCGCGGGCTTGCGGGTCGTGCGCTTCACCACAGTCCGCTTGCTCGAATAGGAGCGGGCAGCCGGCGCGCTGGTCGTGGTGGTGACCGTCGTGCTCGACTCCTTCGCGGCGGCGGCTTCAGCGGCGGCGAGCGTTGCAGCCTGCTGCGCGGCGGCAGCCTGCTGGCTGGCGACGGTTGCCTGGTTCTGCGCCTGTGCCGCGGCGCTCTCGGCGGCCGCGCGCTGCTCGCGCTCGGCGGCGGCATCCTGCGCCGCTGCGCTTGCCGCTGCCTCGGCGGCGAGACGCTGCTCGCGCTCGTTCGACGCCTGGGCAGTCTTGTTGCGCTCGGCTTCCTCTAGCGCCTGATCGGCGAGACCCGACGCGCGGCGCGCCTCGGTGATCGTCGAATCGCGATGGTCGCGGGCGAGCTGGTCGCGTGCGACGCGCAGGGACTCCTGCGCACGTGCCATGGATTCGGTGGCATAGGTGCCCGCGCCGGCCTTTTCGGCGGCGTCGACCTTGGCGGTGGCCTCGGCGACGGCGGTTCGGGCCCGGTCGATACGGCTTTGCGCCAGCGTCGGGGTGGCTGCCAGCAGCGCCGCGATGCCGGCACCCTGGAAAATCATTTTCATCGTTCGCATTTTGCAACTCCTCGTTGCCCCGGCCGGCGAACGGGTGCGCTTAACAAGGGTTGCTCGGGCGGCGGCGAAGCGAGGCCGGCTGTCGATCAGACGAGTTTTGACGCGCCGATCCGTGCAATCGCGGCGTCGAGCGTCGCGTCTTCCTTGACGAAGCAGAAGCGGACGACGGTCGTCACCGGGTCCTCGGCATAGAAGGCGGAGACCGGGATCGCTACGACTCCGGCGTCGATCAGCCGCTCGCAGAACTGCCGGTCATTCAGCGTGATGCCCGAGGCGGCAAGGTCGACCGACAGGAAGTACGTCGCCGCGCTCGGCAGCACTGTCAGTCCGGCGGCGGAGAGGCCCGTGGCGAGCCGGTCGCGTCCGGCCTGGAACCGGCCGCGCGCTTCCAGCACCCAAGCATCCTGCGTCGCAAGGCCCTCGGCCACTGCCCATTGCAAATTGGGAGGGGTGGTGAAGGTGAGGAACTGGTGGGCGCGGGCGAGCACGCGTGCGAGCTGTGGGGCGGCACACATCCAACCGACCTTGAACCCGGTGAGCGCGAAGATCTTGCCCGCGCTGCCGATCTTGACCGTCCGCTCGCGCATGCCGGGGAAGCCGATCAATGGGAGATGGCGCGCGCCATCGAAGGTGACATGCTCCCATACCTCGTCGCACACCGCGACCAGGTCGTGCGCGACGCAGAAATCGGCGAGCATCGCCAGTTCGGCCGCGCTGGACATCGTCGCGGCGGGATTGAGCGGATTGTTGAGGAGCAGCAGCCGCGTGCGCGGGGTGACCGCGGCTTCGAGCGCGGCGGGGTCGATGCGCCAGTGCGGCGGCTCGAGCCGGACGAAGCGCGGTACCCCGCCGGCCTGGCGGACTAGCGGCACATAGGCGTCATAGAGCGGCTGAAACAGCAGGACCTCGTCGCCCGGCTCGATCAATGCGAACAGAGCGGCGGCGAGCGCCTCGGTCGCGCCCGAGGTGACGATAACTTCTTCGGACGTCAGGTCGAGGCCCTGGTGGCGGACATAATGATCGGCGACCGCCTGGCGCAGCTCGGGAAGGCCGGCCATCGGCGGATATTGGTTCGATTTCTCGAGAAGCGCACGTGCTCCGGCTTCCAGGACCGCCTCGGGCCCGCGCCCGTCGGCGAAGCCCTGGCCGAGGTTGATCGCGCCGGTTTCGCGCGCGCGCGCCGACATCGCCTCGAAGATCGTCGTGCCCATTTGCGCGTAGAGCGGATTCATGCCCGGCTTGTGACTGCTTGCAACCAAGCACGCAACCGCCGCATTAAGCAGATCGTTGATGCGTAGCGTCCGTAAGGAAGATCATGAGCAAGAAGCCGCCCGTCCCCGCCGAAAACCAGTCTCCCTATCCCAAGGAAGAACCGGCGCACGACCACAGCCACGACAATGAGACCGTGGCGATCGTCCGTGAGATGGCCGCCGCCAAGCAGCGCCGCGCGGGCCCTTCGTCGCGTCAGCTCGGCATCGGTGCCGCAGTCGGCGTCGGCTCGGCAGCGATCGTCGCGGGGCTGCTGTTCTGGCGCGGCAATCGCAAGGAAGGCAAATAGGCAGGCTGTCACGCACGACAGAATTATTTCACCAGATGCCCTCGTCACGCAGCTTTCGGTCTGTTAGAGGCGCGCCATGCTTCGAAAACCGCGAACTACTCCGCGAATTAGCAAACGCGTCTGACGCTCAGGCGCGCGAAGCATGGCTTGCTTCGAAGCAGTCCGGAATGCGCTGGCATTCCCAACCAATCACCACCAAATGAACCGCTCGTCGCCCTTTGCGCGACGATCCTGAGGGAAGGACGAAAATGGGCTACCGTGTCGTGGTCGCTGGCGCCACCGGCAATGTCGGGCGTGAAATGCTGAACATCCTCGCCGAGCGCGAATTCCCGATCGACGAATTGGCGGTGCTCGCCTCGGCGCGCAGCCAGGGCGACGAGATCGACTTCGGCGAGACCGGCAAGAAGTACAAGGTCCAGAATATCGAGCATTTCGACCCGGCGGGCTGGGACATGGCGCTGTTCGCGATCGGCTCGGAGGGATCGAAGCTCCACGCGCCGCGCTTCGCTGCGGCCGGCTGCACGGTGATCGACAATGCCTCGCTCTACCGGATGGACCCGGACGTTCCGCTGATCGTGCCGGAAGTGAACCCCGAGGCGATCGACGGCTATACCAAGCGCAATATCATCGCGAACCCCAACTGTTCGACCGCGCAGATGGTGGTCGCCTTGAAGCCGCTCCACGACGCCGCCAAGATCAAGCGTGTCGTCGTCGCGACCTACCAGTCGGTGTCCGGCGCGGGGAAGGCGGGAATGGACGAATTGTTCGAGCAGAGCCGCAACATCTTCGTCGGCGACCAGGCCGAGCCCAAGAAATTCACCAAGCAGATCGCCTTCAACGTGATCCCGCACATCGACAGCTTCCTCGATGACGGCTCGACCAAGGAAGAGTGGAAGATGGTGGTCGAGACCAAGAAGATCCTCGATCCCAAGATCAAGGTGACCGCGACCTGCGTGCGCGTCCCCGTGTTCGTCGGTCATTCGGAGGCGATCAATCTCGAGTTCGAGGACGAGATCAGCGCGGCGCAGGCGAAGAACATCCTGCGCGAGGCGCCGGGCGTGATGCTGGTCGATAAGCACGAGGACGGCGGCTACATCACCCCGATCGAGTGCGTCGGCGAGTTCGCCACCTTCGTCAGCCGCGTCCGCGAAGATTCGACCATCGAGAACGGGCTCAGCCTGTGGTGCGTCAGCGACAACCTCCGCAAGGGTGCCGCGCTCAACGCAGTGCAGATCGCCGAACTGCTTGGCCGGCGGCATTTGAAAAAGGCGGCGTAAGTTTGAGTCTCCCCTCCCTGCAAGGGAGGGGATCAGGGGGTGGGTTAAGAGAAGGTCGGGCTCGATGCCCGACCTTTTCTTTTATCGGCGCGGCTCGTTGGGCTCGCCTTCGGCTCGCACCCACCCCCGACCCCTCCCTTGCAGGGAGGGGAGAATTAC